>NZ_PGVC01000049.1:0-15989 GCF_002860225.1 Bacillus sp. V33-4 | reverse complement strand
TTTTGCTTGCTTGTTCAGTTTTCAAAGAGCAATAAATTCGTTTGCCGCCGAGAAGCGACTTTATTAATATACCACATTTAACAGTGTTATGTCAACAAATTTTTAATACTTTATTATCATCTGTTAAAAAGCGTAAATTGCAATATTAAATGCAACACTTAGTGAAACCGCATCCCATCCATTAAAAAGCGACAACGAATAATATAATATCATCATCCGCTATTATGGTCAACCCTTTTTTTACAAAAAAAATTAACCGCTAAACTTAGCGGCTCTCATAACGCTGTTTATAGGATCCAGGTTTGGATCGCAACTAAAGCGCACAGTCCAGGGATCCCCAACAATCCCGAAACAGACGAAGTAACCATATTAATCGGTACGTGGATTCCATATTTATTTCCGAAAGCATTTAGAAAAAATAAAAACAGCGCACCTATTAACACTTTAATGAAGATTTGGCCCACAAATCTTATCGGCCTGACCGGGGCGCCTATTAATAGTAACAGTAAAATGAGTCCGCCCAGTATTGAAATAACCATGACAGGTTCCACTCAGGTATCCCCTCTCTCTAATAACTTGTACTAAAATATATGTAACAAATTAATAAAAAGAACGGGGAAAAATGGTGATTATCTTCGTACAGTAATGCTTCTCGTTTTTGCTTCCTTGAATAAGAAGAAATATTTTGCCTCGGCAAGCTTCATCTGACAAATTACTTCATCGGATGGATCAAAACTTTTTTCGACTAATTTTTTTGATTACTCCAACTTACTTTTGCCTCATCGAGCTGATTTAAAAGCTTATCATTATATTCTCTCCGAAGCCATCCTTTACGCCGAAAAAACATTGTCAGGAAACCTCCACTTCATTTTCATCGTTAAACTTCTCTTCTTCCTTCGAGCGCTTTAGAAAGTGTTACTTCATCTGCATATTCAAGATCGCCACCAACAGGCAGGCCGTGGGCAATTCTCGTCACTTTTATTCCTGAAGGCTTTAACAGCCGTGAGATATACATGGCCGTCGCTTCTCCTTCAATATTTGGATTGGTTGCCAGAATTACTTCTTGAACGGTTTCATCTTGAAGCCTTTTCAGCAAATCAGGAATATTGATATCCTCAGGACCAATGCCGTCCATCGGCGAAATCGCGCCGTTCAGCACATGATATAAACCGTTAAATTCCTTCATTTTTTCCATTGCGATTACATCTTTAGGATCCTGGACAACACAAATGACAGTGCGGTCTCTGCGCTGATCTTCGCAAATATAGCACGGATCTTGGTCGGTTATATGCCCGCAGACAGAACAATATGTTAAGTTTCGTTTTGCATTAACGAGTGCTTTCGCGAAATCGAGCACAGTGTCTTCTTTCATACTTAGCACAAAAAAAGCCAGACGTGCGGCCGTTTTCGGGCCGATTCCTGGCAATTTCATAAAGCTGTCAATCAGCTTGGATATCGGTTCAGGATAATGCATTCTATTTTATTCCTCCTAGAACATTCCCGGAAGGTTCATCCCCTTCGTAAATTGGCCCATTGTATTGTTCGTCAGTTCGTCCGCCTTTTTCAATGCATCGTTTGTTGCTGCCAAAACTAAATCCTGCAGCATGTCGATATCGTCTGGATCAACGACTTCCGGCTTAATGTTTACTTCAACGATTTGTTTATGGCCAGTTACAATTACGGTAACCATCCCGCCGCCGGCTGTTCCTTCAATTTTCTTCTCGCCCAGTTCCTCCTGTGCTTCCTGCATCTTTTTTTGCATTTTCTGCATTTGCTTCATCATATTCTGCATATTTCCCATTCCACGCATGTCTTTGTCCCTCCACAATTTAGTCTTTTATTTCAATCAGATCCTCACCAAACAGTTTTTTAGCTTCGGCTATAAACGGATCTTCTTGCTTTTCCATTCCATTTTCCGATTCATTATGCTGGTGCCCACTTAAAAATTCTTCTCTTATTGTATGCCATTGTTCATCTGGAACTCCAACAACCTGCAATCTTTTGCCAGTGAACTTTTGCAACGCATCCCCAATGACATCAAGAAATCGTGTATTCTCCATTGCCATTTGGCAGTGAATTTCATATTTAAATTTAATCACAAAAGCTTCTGTGGAGGCAGCAACAGGCTCCGCTTCGTTTAAAAGAGCGGCCTGTGAGCGCATTTGATTCGTGACAAGTGCTTCAAGCATATCACCCCACCGGCTTTTGACAGCATTTAATTCGGTTTTTGTTGCATGTTTAAGAATTTCATTAATTTTCCCTACTGGGGCCTGAAACCCTTTTCGTGCAGTTCTTTGCGGTTTCTTTTGCGGAGAACCTTGCGCATCCTGGATTGGAGCAACCCCGCTCTGTTTCAGCATATTTAGTTCTTCCTCAAGCTGTTCTATCCGGTTCAGCAGCTGGCCGACATCTTGGCTCCCACTGACGGCTGGCGTTTGTTCTAGTTGACACAGCCTGACTATTGCCACTTCAAGGAAGATTCTTGGATGATTGGTCCAGCGCATTTCCTGTTGAGCTTTATTTAATGTGTCAATTAACTGGTAGATTTGCTCTGCCTTAATTTCCTTCTCAAGTTCTTGAAATTCTTCATCAAGCATGACCCGTTCAAACGATTCTTCAAGCGCAGGTGCTGCTTTGTAAAGAAGCATATCCCGGTAATAATGAATGAAATCTTCAATGAATTTGACAGGATCCTTTCCTTGAAAAAGCAATTCTTCCAAAGCGCTTAAACCACTTGCGACATCTTTCTCTTGAACCGCCTTCGCCAGCTTGTTCAAGAAACCTTGGGAAACGGATCCTGTCACTGCCAATGCATCTTCTAGCGTGACCTGCTCCTGGCTGAAAGAAATCGCCTGGTCAAGCAGGCTTAACGCATCCCGCATTCCACCCTCAGCAGCCCGGGCAATGACGTGAAGAGATTTATCTTCATATGCCACTCCTGTTTCATCGGCAATCAGCTTCATTCTGCCGACAATCGACTGGGCTGTAATCCGTTTGAAATCGAAGCGCTGGCATCTTGAGATTATCGTTAAAGGGATTTTATGCGGTTCTGTCGTTGCCAGAATAAAAATAACATGCTTTGGCGGCTCTTCCAGTGTTTTTAAAAGAGCATTAAAAGCGCCAATCGAGAGCATATGCACTTCATCGATAATATATACCTTATACTTGGCAACGTTCGGCGCATACTTGACTTTATCCCGGATATCGCGAATTTCTTCAACACCATTATTAGATGCAGCATCAATTTCAATAACATCCGGTATTGAACCGTCGGTAATTCCTTTACAGGCCACACATTCATTACATGGTTCCTTGACCGGCCCGTTTTCACAGTTCACTGCTTTTGCCAATATTTTTGCTGCACTTGTTTTTCCGGTGCCGCGTGGCCCTGAAAAAAGGTAAGCATGAGAAATTTTTTCATGAAGCAGGGCGTTTTGCAATGTCTTTGTCACATGTTCTTGTCCGACTACATCTATGAATGCCTGCGGACGCCAAACACGATATAACGCTTGATAGCTCATTGACACCGCCCTCCTTCCTATATGATCTTTCCTTATTATAACGTAAATATTTTCATTTTTACAAAACGAAAGTGGGAAAAAGAAACAAAAACCCACCCTGTATGCCAGGATGGGAATATCCGTATGTATAAACTGCCGCGCACCTTCCGTTGACTGACAACCATAAGCGTTACTTAAGCAGTTAGCTCAGCCCAGGCAACCCTGCGGCACATGGGAGCGTCCACTTAATGCTGCTTCCTTCCGGACCTGACATGGTTCATGGATTCCCATTGCGCAGGACCCGGGCGTCAACACCACTTACTTAAGGCAGACCCTACAGTACGCCAGCCTCAGGAAGGGATTCAGCCTCGCTAGAGCGGATTGCGAGTACAGGGCACCGCTACCTCCCCGCTTAGCACGGCAAAATTGATACCAATTATTAAGTTGCGCTTAATAAGGCGCATGTATAAGTATACTAACTTTTTAAGAAAAAAGCAATGGCTTATCCCCTGTCAATTCCTGTATCCCCAGCCAATTCTATTTCGTTTCTGTCCTGCTTCTCCTGTTTTTTTCTTACTCTAATATGTCGGAAAAAGCTTGATAACAAATCGGCACACTCCGCTTCAAGTACACCGGACACAACCTCGCTCTGGTGATTAAACCGGGAATCGTCCAAAAGGTTCATAAAGCTGCCGGCACAACCTCCTTTAGGATCCTTTGCACCATAGACAACCCTCTCGACTCTCGACAAAATGATCGCTCCTGAACACATTGCACAAGGTTCTAACGTTACATACAACGTCGCATTTTCAAGCCTCCATGTCCCCAGGTTTCGGCACGCCTGATCAATGGCGAGCAGCTCAGCATGGGCAACAGCGTTTTGTTTCGTTTCCCGCAAATTATGGGCCCGAGAAATAATCTTTCCATCGATAACAACAACTGCCCCAATCGGCACTTCAGCGATCGTCTCAGCCTTTACCGCTTCTTTAAGAGCCTCCCGCATAAAATACTCATCATTTTCCCTTATACTCACATCTATCATAATAATCCTTTCTTAACCAACAAGTTTAAGTTTTTGTAGTGACGGATATCCACCATGTTATAAAAAACTTTCAGCATACTCAAGCGATCTGAGAAGGAGAGATAACAATGAATGTACAAAATGATAAAAAAACCGCTTTATTGATCATAGATATGATAAACGACTTCCAGTTTGATTACGGTGAGACCCTCGCAAACAAAACTTTGTCTATTTTAAAACCAATCCTCAGTTTACGTGAAAAATTCCATCATGAGCAAATGCCCGTTATTTACATTAATGACCATTATGACCTTTGGCAAGCCGATATCTATAAAATTGCCGCTTATTGCAAAAATGAAACAAGCGCTCCAATCATTGAGAAAATGTTGCCTGGCGAAAACGATTATTTCTTGATAAAACCAAAACACTCAGCTTTTTATGGAACTGCTTTGAATACTCTTTTAAAAAAGTTGAAGGTAGACAAGCTCATAATCACTGGAATAGCCGGAAATATATGTGTTCTGTTCACTGCCAACGATGCTTATATGAGAGAATATGAGCTTGCGGTTCCAAACAACTGTCTTGTCTCTAATAGTGACCAAGAGAATGACTATGCCTTAATGATGATGAAAAACGTCTTGAAAGCTGATACGAATCCGATTCATTTATGAAATCAGTTCTTTTCTTCCTCCTCAGTCTCATATGATAGTTGTAGTGTTTTTTATCAGGGGGGGAAAATCATGCAAATCCATGTAGTCCAGCGAAATGACACATTATTTAGGATTGCCCGGACATATGGGATTACCGTTGATGAGATAGTTGAAGCAAACGAGATCCCAAATCCAAATAATTTGGTCGTCGGCCAAGCAATCGTCATTCCGATTGTTGGCAGATTTCATTGGGTGCAGCCTGGCGAAAGCCTATGGTCGATCGCAAGAAGGTATAATGTATCTGTGCAGGAGCTTGCAGCGGTTAACCGTATTTCTGTCGATCAACCTTTACCGGTTGGTTTTCGCCTCTACATTCCGCCGGCCCCAAGACGCAGAGCAGAATTTAATGCATATGTAGAGCCGCGCGGCACTACCGTTGCTCCGGCATTAGAAGAGAGCGCGCGGGAGGCTGCACCATACTTAACTTATTTAGCTCCGTTCAGCTTTCAGGCTCAGAGAGATGGTTCATTGCGGGAACCGCTTCTCAATAATTTCCCTGCGATTGCCGAAGCTAACAACAATGTCCTAATGATGGTCATTACAAATCAGGAAAATGATCAATTCAGTGCTGAGCTTGGGCGAATTTTATTGAATGACATGGCGATCCAGGAAAGATTTCTAAATAATATCGTAGCGGCTGCCAGAAGGCGTGGATTCAGAGATATTCATTTTGATTTCGAACATTTGCGGCCTGAAGATCGTGAAGCATATAATCAATTTTTGCGCCGGGCACGTGACCGTTTCAGACAGGAAGGCTGGTTGATTTCAACTGCATTAGCCCCAAAAACCAGGGAGGACCAGCCAGGTGAATGGTACGAAGCCCATGATTATGAGGCCCACGGTCAGATTGTCGACTTTGTTGTCATTATGACCTATGAATGGGGCTACAGCGGCGGACCGCCGATGGCTGTATCACCGATCGGTCCTGTCCGCGAAGTCCTCGAGTATGCGCTCACCGAGATGCCTGCTGCTAAGATCATGATGGGTCAGAACTTATATGGATACGATTGGACACTTCCATATAGGCCGGGAACGGTAGCAAGAGCTGTTAGTCCTCAGCAGGCGATCCAAATTGCAGCGCGATATCGAGTCGCCATTGAATATGATGTAACCGCACAAGCGCCATTTTTCAATTACACCGATGAGGAAGGCAGGCGCCACGTCGTCTGGTTTGAAGATGCGCGTTCGATTCAGGCCAAGTTCAATTTAGTTAAGGAACTTAACATAAGAGGGGTGAGCTATTGGAAGCTCGGACTCGCTTTCCCGCAAAATTGGTTGTTAATCACAGAAAACTTCGAGGTCGTGAAACGCCCCTTATAGCTCGTGCCCGGCTGCTGCCGGGCTTTTTGTTTTACACCTGAAAATTCCATATCCCCTAAACTCGGCTAGTGTGATAAAATATTCTCTGTGTCATTTCGAGACACTAATGATGAATAAAAAAAAATTACAAGGGAAAGTAACTTTAAGGAGGACAAACAGTGGGGGAGACGCCTTTTATTACTGTGGAAGGGCCAATTGGCGTAGGGAAAACTTCCCTGGCAAAAGCAATTTCTGATCATTTTCAGTTTGCGTTATTAAAAGAAATTGTTGATGAAAATCCATTTCTCGGGAAATTTTATGAAAATATCGAAGAGTGGAGTTTCCAGACCGAAATGTTTTTTCTCTGTAACCGCTATAAGCAACTTAGTGATATTAAAAATTATTACTTAAGCGTCAACAAGCCGGTCGTCGCCGATTATCATATTTTTAAAAACCTCATTTTTGCACAGCGGACGCTGAGCACGCAAGAATACGAAAAATATCTGAAGATTTATCATTTGTTAACAGAAGATATGCCGAGACCAAACGTTATCATTTATCTTCATGCCAGCCTCGATACATTATTAACAAGAATAAAGCTTCGCGGACGGGAAATTGAAAAAAATATTAGCCCGCTGTACTTAGAGCAATTATCGATTGATTACGAACATGCTATTAATAGCTTTGAACAAGAGCATCCGAATATTCCCATTCTTCGCTTTAATGGTGATCAGCTCGATTTTGTAAACAATCAAGACGACTTGTCTTATATCATAAATACCCTTTCGAAATATGTAACAAAAGGAGCATGCAACCATGGATCTTCGCACGAAGTATGAGATTCCCGGGAATGCGGTAATTACGATAGCAGGAACGGTCGGCGTCGGCAAATCGACGATGACCAATACACTTGCCAAGGCACTCGGGTTTCGCACCTCTTTAGAAAAAGTAGACACAAACCCTTATTTAGATAAATTTTACGCAGATTTTGAAAGATGGAGCTTCCATCTACAAATTTATTTCTTAGCGGAACGCTTTAAAGAACAAAAACGGATTTTTGAGTATGGCGGCGGTTTTGTTCAAGACCGTTCCATTTATGAAGACACTGGTATCTTTGCAAAGATGCATTATGAAAAGGGCACGATGTCAGACGTTGACTATCAAACGTATACAAGCTTATTTGAAGCGATGGTAATGACTCCATACTTTCCCCATCCCGACTTATTAATCTATCTGGAAGGCTCCATCGATGACGTGGTCTCACGCATCAGAGAACGGGGACGCCCGATGGAACAGCAAACGCCGATTGATTACTGGCTGGAAATGCACGAGCGCTATGAAAACTGGATTAATACATTTAATGGCTGTCCGGTTCTCCGCTTAAATATCAATGATTACGATATTATCGATAATGACTCGTCTATCGAACCGATCATTGAACGGATTGCTTATTTTATCCGAAAATCACAACTGTTGAAAAAGTAATCGCCGCATTCCCGGCGATTTTTTTTTACAAAAAAAGTCCGTTGCAAGTAGTAGCAACGGACTTTATCAATCTTGAATTTATGCGTTATGATATGACATTTTCAAATAATGGAGGAGGAAGAGGGATTCGAACCCCCGCGCGGTTTGACCCGCCTGTCGGTTTTCAAGACCGATCCCTTCAGCCAGACTTGGGTATTCCTCCGTATCGACAAATAATAATTTATCACACTCTTAACTCTTTGTCAATGCCATTTTAAAACTTTTTTTGGGCGGGTTGCCCCGCCCGTTAAGGTTTATTTTTCAGGAGTAATGGTGTCGCGGTTACGCATATATGGCCGCAGTACTGTTGGAATGACAACACTTCCATCCGCTTGCTGATAGTTTTCTAAAATCGCTGCAACCGTGCGGCCGATCGCAAGCCCTGAGCCGTTCAAAGTATGGACATGTTCCGGTTTTCCCTTTGGATCACGGCGGAATCGGATATTGGCACGGCGGGCCTGGAATGCTTCAAAATTACTACAAGAAGAAATCTCCCGATACGTCCCGTAGCTTGGGATCCAAACCTCAATATCATATTTTTTCGCGGCAGTAAAGCCGAGATCCCCTGTGCACATGCTCATGACGCGGTAAGGCAACTCTAGAAGCTGAAGCACCTTTTCTGCATGGCCGGTCAATTTCTCCAGTTCATCATAAGAATCCTCTGGCTTCACAAACTTTACAAGCTCGACTTTATTAAATTGATGCTGGCGGATTAATCCTCTTGTATCTCGTCCCGCAGAACCTGCTTCAGAACGGAAACAAGCACTGAACGCCGCGTAATTAATCGGCAGCTCGTCACCGCTTATGATTTCATCCCGGTAATAATTCGTGACAGGCACCTCAGCAGTTGGAATTAGAAAGTAATCTTCATTTTCAATCAAGAAAGCATCCTCTTCGAACTTCGGAAGCTGTCCGGTTCCTATCATGCTTGCCCGGTTGACTAGATAAGGAGGCAATATTTCTTGATAGCCATGATCTTCGGTGTGAAGATCAAGCATAAAGTTATATAAGGCACGCTCTAAGCGGGCCCCCAGCCCCTTATAAAATACAAACCGGCTCCCGGTAACTTTTCCAGCTCTTTCAAAGTCCAGAATGCCGAGGTGGTCAGCAACTTCCCAATGCGGCTTGGCTTCAAAATCGAAATCGCGGACTGTTCCCCATTTGCGGTCTTCTACATTATCATCTTCTGTTTCTCCGATTGGCACACTTTCATGAGGAATATTCGGAATGCTTAACAACAAAGTTTCCAATGTTTCCTCAACTTCGCGAAGCTGTTCATCCAGAACCTTAATTTTATCGCCTACTTCTTTCATTTCAGCAATCAGCTGATCTGCGTCCTGTTTTTCCCGTTTTAATACAGCTACCTGCTGGGATACTTCATTGCGCCTGCTTTTTAATTGTTCGCTGTCGACAATTAATTCCCTGCGCCTTTGGTCCAATTCTTCAAATTTTCCAAAATCTGTTAAATCCTCACCTCTGTGCTGAAGCAGCCGTTTTGCTTCAGCAAAATTTGCTCTTAAGTACTTGATATCTAGCATTCGTAACTCCTCCTTCAAATTAACTAATAAAAGAATATATAGTTTTTTACCAAAATAAAAAGCTCCCATCCCTAAAAAGGGACGAGAGCTACCCGCGTTGCCACCCTAGTTGAAAGCAAAAAATTGCTCTCCACTCAAATTGATAACGGTTTTAACCGAAAGTACTTACTATTCCACAAAGAAGTTCCGTACTTTACTCAAGGATGGATTCACAAACATCATCCACCGGTTCGCACCAACCACCGGCTCTCTTAAGAATGAACGATTGTTACTATTTCCTCTCTTTGATTTGACGACTGTTAGAATTTAGATAATTCATAATGTACTACAATTATCAGCAGGTTGCAACTAATTTATACAAATTGCTTTTCTTTTGCTTCTTTTACCATCTTAATAAAATATTCAGTTAAACGGTGATCATCGGTCAATTCAGGATGAAACGAGCATCCCAAAAATTGGCCCTCTCTGGCCGCAACAATCCGACCATTATGCTTGGCGAGAACCTCAACATTTTCACCCGCTTCGACGATGTGCGGCGCCCGAATAAATACAGCTGGAAAATCGGCTGCTGCCCCGGCAATCTCAAGATCAGCCTCAAAGCTTTCACGCTGCCGGCCAAAGGAATTCCGTTCGACTGTTATATCCATGACCCCAATGTGGGGCTTCTCATAACCGACAATTTGTTTTGCGAGCAGGATTAATCCTGCACAGGTTCCGAACATCGGCTTTCCCTGATCAGCAAATTGTTTCAGTACGTCCATGAAATCATATTTATCGATTAAGCGGCGCATTGTTGTGCTTTCACCGCCGGGTATAATCAGGCCGTCAATCTCGGCAAGCTGTTCTTTTCGCTTGATAACGATTGCTTCTGCCCCTGCTTGCTCAATAGAGTGGACATGCTCGCGAACAGCCCCCTGTAAACCTAATACTCCGATTTTCACCATTGTTTAATCTCCTTCTTACCAGCCACGGTCCTGCATGCGTGCTTCTGGAGCCAATGAAGAAATTTCAATGCCTTTCATCGCAATTCCAAGATTTTTTGAAATTTCAGCGATTAACGCATAGTCCTGGTAATGAGTTGTTGCTTCCACTATCGCTCTTGCAAATTTAGCTGGATTGTCAGATTTAAATATTCCTGACCCAACGAATACTCCATCTGCTCCTAGCTGCATCATCAAAGCAGCATCTGCCGGAGTTGCAACTCCACCCGCTGCAAAGTTTACAACTGGTAATTTTCCAAGCTTCTTAATTTCAAGTAAAAGCTCGTATGGAGCACCAAGAAGCTTTGCTTCCGTCATAAGTTCGTCCTCATTCATGCCGACAACTTTGCGGACCTGGGCATTAACCTTTCTCATATGGCGTACAGCTTCCACAATATTCCCTGTACCTGGCTCGCCTTTTGTCCGAAGCATCGATGCACCTTCACCGATTCTGCGGGCAGCTTCGCCAAGATCACGGCATCCGCAAACAAACGGGACCGTATAATCTCTTTTATTCAAATGATATTCTTCGTCTGCAGGGGTTAAGACTTCACTTTCATCGATATAATCGACACCCATCGCTTCTAAAACACGAGCTTCAACAATGTGTCCTATGCGGGCTTTCGCCATAACCGGTATCGTGACAGCAGTCATTACATCTTCAACAATCCGGGGATCTGCCATTCTCGCTACACCGCCGGCTGCACGAATATCGGATGGGACGCGCTCTAGCGCCATAACGGCTACTGCCCCTGCTTCCTCTGCAATCTTAGCTTGTTCAGCATTGACAACGTCCATAATGACGCCGCCTTTTTGCATTTCAGCCATCCCTCGTTTTACTCTATCTGTACCTGTCTTCATTTATACGTCCCCCTTTGTTTATACCATCTGCGTAAGATGGGCTTTTTATTATGTTAAACCCGTAAAGGAAAATTTAACTAATTCAATCGGAATTATTCTGTTTTCCCTAATGAAAAATAAACAACAAAAAGGGTCTCCTGTCAAGAGACAAAGAGACCCTGCGGGTTAAAACCAGCCTTTAACCGATGAAGAGACACTGCCCCAAAGATCCCCAAAAAATCCGCCAATTCCTCGCATAGATAAAGCAAACCAGTTTGCTTTTTCAACATTTTCTGCCGCGACAACATCGACCTGGACTTTCTTGGCGCCTTCCTCAGTCAGAAAGCCCATACCATCATCCGTTTTAGATTCAATGGTTAAATAGCCAACTTTGTCGCCTTTTTTAACTGGAGCCGTCAGCTCTCCATCTTTATTTAACTTGTCTTTATCCAATACTAAAACCGGAGTATAGTTTTCTTTTTCTCCATTTTTTATGACCATTTCAATCGGTTTATCAGAATGGATCTTCACCTTATCTTCCTTACCTTTTACGACTGGAAGGGATTTAGTATCTTTTACTTGGTAATTTCCCTTTACAAGTTCTTCTTTTGTGAAGTTGTTGAAGCCATAATCAAGCACCTTTCTTGATTCGGAAAAGCGCTCGTCCATAGAGCTGGTTTTCATTACTACTGAAATGAATCTTTGGCCATTCTTTTCAGCCGTAGCAGTGAAACAATAACCGGCAAAATCCGTGGACCCGGTTTTTAACCCATCAAGACCTGGATATTCATAAATTAGTCCCGGGACCATGAAGTTGAAGTTTTTATATTTTCTGCCATCGCGAAACTCTAATTCAGCTTTGCTTGCTGTTTCCAGCACTTCTGGATAATCGTTGATTAAACGGAAGGCAAGAGTGGCTGTCGATCTTGCTGACATTACGTTTTCTTCATCCGGATTTCCGGCAGGATGATTGCCAAGAAGGCTTGAGTTGTTAAGCCCTGAAGAATTGACAAATTTATAATCTTTAAGCCCCAATTCGGCAGCTTTTTTATTCATCAAAGTAACAAAATTCTGTTCTGTTCCGGAAATCACTTCTGCCAATGCAACTGTAGCCGCATTTCCTGAGTGGATTGCCATTGCTTGATATAATTCTTTAACCGTATATTCTTCACCCTGCGTCAGTCCAACATTTGATAGATCAGGTGCCGCAGATAATTTATGAACGTATTCGTTGATTTTGACTTTTTGATCCCAGCTGATTTTCTTATCGTTAATTGCCTCAAGAACAATGTATTCTGTCATCATTTTCGCCATTGATGCAACACCAAGAACTGCATCTGCATTTTTTTCATAGACAATTTTTCCTGTCTTTGCATCTAATAAAATTGCTGCTTCAGCATTTAATCCAAGTGCATCAGTGTTCGCCTCTGCTTTACCAGGCATTCCCCCGAAAACGGCAGCAAAACATAAAAAAAGAATTGCTAAAAGCATAGATAGATTTTTAACACGGTTCAAAACGAATTCCCTCCAACGTTCATTTTCATCAACTATTTATATAATATGTAAGAGTGACAGACTCCTATTTTTTACACCTGTTTAGTTTATCATAAAAAAAATGAAAAAAATAGACAGAGAATGGTCACTCTGCCTACAGTAAATTAAGGAAAAAAAGTATGCTTTATGGGAGTTTCCCCTCAGGATATTGAATAGTTTGGAGCTTCCTTCGTTATTTGAATATCATGGGGATGGCTCTCCCTCAAGCCCGCACCTGTCATCCTGATGAATTGGGCATTTTCTCTTAGCTCTCTTAAATCCTTACTACCGCAATAACCCATCCCTGAGCGCAAGCCGCCGACTAGTTGATAGATTGTATCTGCGATTGGTCCCTTATAAGGAAGCCGGCCTTCAATTCCTTCTGGTACAAACTTCTTGTTGTCTTCCTGAAAATAACGATCTTTAGAGCCTTTTTCCATGGCCGCAACAGAGCCCATACCCCGATAAACCTTAAAGCGACGCCCTTGGTAAATTTCAGTTTCTCCAGGGCTCTCGGACACACCCGCCAGCATACTTCCAAGCATAACAGCATGTCCTCCGGCAGCCAACGCTTTAACAATATCGCCCGAATATTTGATTCCACCATCCGCAATAATCGCTTTTCCGTGTTTTCTTGCTTCTGTAGCACAATCATATACTGCGGTAATCTGTGGAACACCTACACCGGCAACAACACGGGTCGTACAGATTGAACCCGGTCCGATCCCTACCTTTACTACATCTGCCCCAGCTTCAAATAATTCTTTTGTGGCTTCTGCAGTTGCAACATTTCCGGCAATAATCGAAAGCTCTGGAAAAGCTGCGCGTATTTCTTTAACCGTTTCAATAACGCCGCGCGAATGACCGTGTGCTGTATCGACAACAATGATATCAACGCCTGCTTTTACTAACATTTGTACCCGTTTCATCGTGTCTGTTGTTACCCCGACTGCAGCACCGGCTAAAAGGCGGCCTTGTGCATCCTTCGCAGAGTTCGGGAATTCAATCACTTTTTCAATGTCCTTTATCGTTATAAGCCCTTTTAAAACACCTGTTTGATCGACTAATGGAAGCTTTTCGATTTTATATTTTTGCAAAATTTTCTCTGCTTCATCCAAAGTAGTACCAACCGCAGCAGTAACAAGCTTTTCTTTTGTCATAACATCTGAGATTTTAATGGAGTAATCCTGGATGAACCGCATATCCCGGTTGGTAATAATCCCGACCAATTTCTGTTCTTTTTCGTTGTTTACAATCGGAACCCCGGAAATTCGGTATTTGCCCATCAAATGTTCGGCATCGAATACTTGATGTTCGGGAGTTAGGAAAAATGGATCAGTAATAACACCGCTCTCTGAGCGTTTTACCTTTTCGACCTGTTCAGCTTGCTGCTCAATGGACATGTTCTTGTGGATAATTCCAAGCCCTCCCTGGCGCGCCATCGCGATCGCCAATTCAGCCTCAGTCACTGTATCCATTCCTGCACTTATAATCGGAATGTTCAGCTTTACCTTATCTGTTAATTCTAGCTGAAGGTTTACATCACGTGGAAGTACTTCAGATTTTGCCGGAACTAATAAAACATCATCAAATGTTAATCCTTCTTTAGCAAACTTATTTTCCCACATCGTTTTAAACCCCCTGGATATAAAAATATTATTTGTAGGGTATCAATTGGACAAAATACTGTCAAGGAAGGTACGATATGTTCGATTTTTCAAAAAACTCGGAGGGCTATCCTGTGAATGATATCACTTATCACGGATGGAGCAGTTTTACCCGCTTTTTCTCTGCTTCTTCTACGCAAAATTATCTTAAACACAAATATGAGAGGATAGCGCTCGATCACGCTGATCAAAAAAGTTATGAAAATTGTTACCCATTTTTATATTACCTTGAGCATGGACAAATATATTATCAGCAGGCAGAAAAAGCCCCCTTGCTGATTCGGCCGATATTGCTTTTTTACGGACTTATCCATTTAATTAAAGCCTGTATCTTAACAATTGATCCGAACTACCCTGAAACAACATCCGTTCTCGCTCATGGAGTATCAGCGCGAAAAAGAAAGAAACAGAACTATCATTTTTTTGACGATGAAGTTAAATTTCAAAAAAGCGGTCTCTTTTCCTTCATGTCGGAAAAAATGTTTCACATGAAACAAACAGAAGGTGAAAAAGCCAGCATGGGAGATTTATTAAATAATATTCCCGAATTAGAGGAGCTTTTTCTCGCAATTGATGGTAAACCAGCATTCATGGAAATTAAAAAAGAGCAACAAAGCTTTTTTTTTCCAAAAAAAATTCTTGATCATTTTCATATGACAGAAAGCCGATTTATCCAATATTATCAATCAAAGTCTGCCATTCCTATAACCGCTGGAAACTGTTCTGAGCATGCCATCGAGTTGATCTTCTCTGATCATGATCGGGAACCATCTCCGCTCAAGTTTCATTATGAAAAAGGGGCACTTTTTCTTCCTTTGAGCAAAAGTGCGGTTTGTTATTTCCCCGAGCTTCTGATTCACTACTTGCTCCTTTATAATTTAAGCATGATTGCAAGATATGAGACTGAATGGTGGAGTGAACTCATAAAAATGATGCCAAATAAGGATTTTCCGTTCATTCATTCCTTTTTAAATATCACAATGAAAAAGTCCCCTTTTCTAGCGCACCGGTTTTTAGTTAACAACCATTTGCGTCCTGTTGAAAAGCGTCAATTTTGAAATAAAGGAACCCAGTAATTGTGTTAGTGTGCAGTTGCTCTATTTCGGCTGCAGCGCGATAACGAGCTTTTAAATGAAAACATCTTGCTGATTAAGTTGTTTTTTTGAAGGGATGGTTTATGGAGACGGAAAAATCACGAATTTTATTAAAAATATCGCGGAAATTCTGTTGATTTGCGCGAAGACGGTGTGGCGGATGTTTTTTCTCCGTGTCTAACGAACAAAAAAAGAACAACCATCATCGGCTGTTCTTTTGTATGCGCTTGGCGGCGTCCTACTCTCACAGGGGGAAACCCCCAACTACCATCGGCGCTGAGAA
>NZ_PGVC01000005.1:0-5984 GCF_002860225.1 Bacillus sp. V33-4 | reverse complement strand
TGGCTCTAAACCATGAGAATGAATAGATTGAATTTTTCGACAGTATTTATGCAACACTAGTGAGGAAAAATATAATTTCAAATCAAAACCAAAGAAGCAATTTTGGCTCTCCCTATACCAAAATACCAAGTACCAAGTCCGAATATCAGCGAACAGGATATGCTTATTTCATTTCGATGACCATCAAAAAAGGGGAGTTGCCAAAAGCAACCCCCTTTTCCTATAGGTAATTTATTTTGTAAGAGCCTTTACCACTTCATCCATCGTCATTTCATGGGCAATCAGGCCGTTAATTGTCCAATGGCTTGGATCATTCATTTCATAAACATGGTTTTGGCTGACTGCAGGGAGGCCCTGCCATATAGAGCTGTTCGCCAAAATTTCCAATCCTGGTTCGTTTTCTTTGCTCACAAGGAAAATATGATCTGCGTCCAACTCGGCTAGTTTTTCAAGTGAAATTGGATCCCACTGTACTCCTGCTTCAGGGAGACTCTCGACAAAAGATGGCTGTTGAATACCTAAATCATTATACAAAACAGTGGCGCTGTAGCGGTTATTTTCAAATAAATAGAATTGCTCACCCATTACCCAAATAATCGCCGCTGTTTCATCCCCAATTGCATCTTTTATTTTCGCTTTGGTTTCGGCGGCTTTTTCGTCATATTGAGCAAGCGTTTTCTCAGCATCATCTTCTTTATCAACAATCTTACCCATTTGCAGGAGCTGTTGGCGCCAATCTGCGTTCACTTCCTCTTTAAGTACAAAGGTCGGAGCGATTTTCAGATACTCTTCACGCTGCCCATTTTGAATCGCGGATGGGGAGCTGAACACGATGAGATCAGGATCATGGCTGATAGCTTGTTCTAATGGAAGATCGTAACTGACTTTCGGGACTCCTTTTAGTTGAGGCTGCAAATAATCGAGGACAGTATCTCCAATCGACCATTGAGCTGCGGGTGTAATACCAAGGGCTAACAAAGAATCCTCTAAATAAGGAGCAATAATGCGTTCGGGATCGGCAGGGATAGTAACCTCGCCAGTCGCATCCTCCAACGTACGTTCACCGTTGTTTTCTGCTGTTTTTCCCTCACCTGATTCAGATGTATTTGAATTGTCTTCGCTGCTGCAAGCAGCTCCTAGTGATATTAATAATACTAAACTAAAGACAAGTAAAATTCTTTTCTTAATCGAAAACATTTTTTTCCTCCCAGGTCTATTATTCAAAAGAGATTTATATGAAAATGATAATCACTTTCAAGTAGACTGTCAATATTCCGCTGCCATTAAAGATTTATTTTTGAAGAAAAAGTGAACAAATCTGTCAGCGGTGCAACATTAATGTATTCATGATTGAATAATTTTTAAGCCCTGTTATACTAATAGTATTGATAATAATTATCATTCTTAACTTAAAATTGGGTTGCTTTTTAATATAGCATAACAGATTAACTTCTAAAGGATTAGCAATGGTCAGAGAGACTGGTGAAGCTGATAGTGGGAGCAGGAAGGGAATGTAAGACGGTTGAAGCGGAGCAAACGTTCTTTTTTACAAGCTGAGTCGAAAAAAGTACAGTCGCGTGTAATCAGCGGGATGTTCGTGCTTGTCGGCGGTTCTATCGCAATCGTTTTTGCGATTGTCCTTTCGGTTGTTTACGGGGCAGCAGATATAAATCTGTCTACTGTTTCTGCAGCTGTTTTTGCCTTTAATTCTGAATTGACATCCCACCAGATTATTCAGGAAATAAGGTTGCCGCGGGCAATCGCCGCAGCATTGGTAGGAGCATTTCTTGCCGTATCCGGGGCTGTTATGCAAGGGTTAACGCGCAATCCGCTCGCTTCCCCTTCGATCATGGGTGTTACGGATGGAGCAGCGTTTGCGCTTGTTGTTACGCTCGCTTTTCTTCCGTCAGCCACGATTGTTAGCCAATCCTTTTCAGCTTTTATTGGTGCAGGATTCGCGGTCCTGCTTGTTTTTATGATTGGTACTTTTTCAAAGGGTGGGCTCACGCCCGTTAAACTGGCGCTCGCGGGAGTTGCAGTAGGTGCGTTGCTGAGGTCGATTTCAACTGCAATTGGTCTCCACACTCAAGTGGCCAAAAACATCAGCTTTTGGTACGCAGGAGGGTTAGCTTCAACTAATTGGACTTCAGTATACATCTTGTTGATAGCCGGTGGAGCCGGGCTACTGCTTGCGATGCTAATCTCCCGTTCGATTACGATACTTAGCCTTGGAGAAGAGGTTTCAAAAGGGCTCGGGCAAAATACCTTGCTCGTTAAAGCACTCGGCATCATTGTTATTCTCCTTTTAACAGGCGCAGCGGTATCGGTGGCTGGAGCGGTCGGGTTTATCGGATTGGTTATTCCGCACATCACGCGCTTTTTGGTTGGTTCTGATTACCGTTGGATCATTCCGTCCTCCGCTGTGCTGGGTGGCCTTTTGTTAGTCCTCTCGGATGTAACAGCGCGGATGGTCAATGCTCCATTTGAAACGCCGGTTGGCGCGATCACGGCGGCAATTGGGGTTCCTTTTTTCCTTTACCTTGCTCGCGGGGAAAGGAGGGGATTGTGATGGATACACTGATAAAAACAGGCAGAAGAAAATTTTTATTTACTTCGATTTTGCTGACTATCCTCATTGTCGTTCTCTTTTTTATCAGCTTGAACATGGGGGTAGTCCGCATTGCTCCGCTGGATGTAATAAAAACTCTCCTCGGAATGGGGACGGAGCGGGACCGACTAATATTGGTCGATTTTCGCCTGCCCGGAATGGTTCTTGCCCTGTTGATTGGTGCAGGACTGGCTGTTTCGGGAGCGATTTTACAAGGCGTATCAAAAAATGAATTAGCTGACCCCGGTATATTGGGGATTAATACAGGAGCGGGATTTGCAGTCATCCTGTTTATCTTCTTTTTTCAAGGCTCGATGGCAAACTTAAGCACTTCCGGCGTGTTTATCATGCCGTTATTCGCTTTGCTTGGTGCTTTAGGAGCTGCATTGATTATTTACGTTTTGGCATGGAAAAAGGGGCTTGATCCGGTGCGGTTAATTCTGGTCGGAATTGGTGTTAATGCCGGGTTTGGCGCAGCAATTATCATTTTTCAGCTGAAAATGAATCCGCAGGATTTTATGCAGGCCGCTGTCTGGTTATCAGGTGATATTTGGGGAGCAAATTGGAAATTTGTATGGGCGCTGGCGCCGTGGATTCTTCTGCTAATCATTTATGCGGTTTATAAATCACATGCGTTAAATATTTTGAATTTAGGAGACCAGCTGGCGATTGGGCTTGGAACAAAAGTAGAACACGAACGGAGAATATTATTGGTTGTTGCGGTTGCACTCGCAGGTTTAAGTGTGGCGGCCGGTGGGGGAATCGCCTTTCTCGGCTTGGTAGCTCCCCATATTGCCCGGCGAATGGTTGGACCGAAGCATCAGCTGCTCATCCCGATCACTAGTTTGCTCGGCGCTTTACTTTTGTTGCTGGCTGATACAATAGGGAAAAATATTCTTGCCCCTTCAGAAATTCCCGTTGGTGTTGTCGTTTCTATCTTAAGTGCCCCTTATTTTATCTACCTATTAATGAAAATAAAGTAAAAGGAGAGATGATCGTGGTTTCACTTTCAACTGAGAATCTGGAAATTGGCTATAGTGAAAAGGTGATCGTAAAGGATTTGAATTTGCGTATTCCGCCAGGAGAAATCACGACGATTATCGGTCCGAACGGGTGTGGGAAATCAACAATTTTAAAAACACTGGCCCGAATTCACGAGGCGAAAGCGGGTGTTGTTTACTTGGATGGCAAGATGATTCACAAAATGCCGACGAAAGAGATTGCGAAGAAGATGGCGATTTTGCCTCAATCACCCGAAGCTCCGACTGGATTAACGGTCTATGAACTCATTTCTTATGGGCGCTCACCCCATCAAAGCGGATTTGGGCGGTTAGCTGATAAAGACCGCCAAGTGATTGAATGGGCTTTGGGGGTAACAGGATTATTGCCATTGAGCCATCAAGCGGTTGATACACTTTCAGGCGGTCAGCGCCAGCGGGCCTGGATTGCGATGGCGATTGCCCAGGAAACAGATCTCTTACTGCTAGATGAGCCGACAACATATCTTGATATGGCCCATCAGCTTGAGGTGCTAAAGCTTCTTGAGCTGTTGAATAAAGAACAGAATCGCACAATTGTGATGGTGATCCATGACTTAAACCATGCGGCTCGTTTTGCCCACCATATGGTCGCTTTGAACGGTGGGAGGGTGATTAAGGAAGGGGCTGCTGCAGAGATCATGACTTCAGAAGTTTTAAAAGATGTATTCCACATTGATGCAGAGGTCGTTCAAGATCCGCGAACGCAAAAACCTGTCTGTCTTTCATATGATTTGTTGGATAATCCACGATTATCAAAAGAAGCAGCCAGTTTCTAGGGGGAAAAACAATGGTACAACGGCATCAATTGTATGATGTAACGATCATTGGCGGTGGGCCGGTTGGTTTGTTTGCGGCTTATTACTGTGGAATGCGTGAAATGAACACGAAAATCATCGAATTTCTGCCCCATCTGGGTGGAAAAGTGTCGTATTTTTATCCAGAGAAGATGATTCACGATATTGGGGGTATTCCCCAAATTTCTGGTGAAAATTTCGTCAAGCAGCTTGAACAGCAGGCGAAAACCTTCGATCCGACAATTATCTTAAATCAGCAGGTAACTGAATTAACAAAGCAAGAAGATGGAACGTTCGTTTTAACAAGCCAGTCCGGTGAGAAACATTATACCCGCACGATCATTTTGGCAACTGGTTTCGGGACTTTGAAAACTGTCAAACTCGACGTTGAAAATGCAAATGACTATGAGGGTAAAAGCCTTCATTATTCAGTAGATAAGATCGATTATTTTAGGGATAAACATGTTTTAATATCGGGTGGAGGCAACTCCGCTGTTGATTGGGCGAACGCACTGGAACCAGTTGCCAGGAAAGTGACCGTCGTTCATCGACGCGATGAGTTCGGCGGCCTTGAATGCAACATAACAGCGATGAGAAACTCTTCTATTTCAATAATGACTCCATACACTGTAACAGCCTTGACTGGAGAGGCCGGACAACTTTCGAGCGTAACGGTGTCCAGGCTGGGTACAAGTGCAACAGAAGAAATCATCGTGGATGAACTTTTTGTGAACCATGGCTTTGATATCGATCTTGGTCCCATCAAGAATTGGGGCCTGGAGATTGAGAACGGCACGATTAAAGTTGATCGGAATATGAAAACAAGTATCGATGGGATTTTTGCCGCCGGAGACGTTGTGAACTATACTCATAAGCTAAAATTAATAGCCGGCGGATTCGCGGAAGGACCGACAGCTGTTAATAGCGCTAAAGCATACCTCGAACCGGAACAAGACCTTATTGCTCTTTACTCCACCCACCACCATGATGAACTGCTCCGAAAACATAAAAAACTGGCAAAGGCTTAAATAACCCGCAAAACACCGCTCGAATTTTTTGAGCGGTTTATTTGCGTTTAGGTTTTTTAACAAAGTATAAGGAAAGTGAGACTATGAACACCCCTGCGAAAAGTAGGTTATTGGACGGTTAAAAGATAGAGGTGTATTCGGCTCTGAAGTGTAAAAAGGATTTAATATTCATTTAGAAACATCGTTCGATTCAGTTTGAAAGTAAAAGAACCCTGATCCAGGTTCTTTTTACAACCTTACCGTCTATCTTCTGCTCTGTAACCATCCGCTTTCAACTTTTCGACTGCCTGGATCGCTTCGAGCTCTGATTCGTAAGAACCGATTACACGTTTAGTGTGGTTTACCATCGTTTCTTCCTCCTCTTCCGTTTCGACTATATTAAATGTATACCCTTGCAACAGCAGAACTAACAAAGAACCCATTAAAAAAGCTGCCAGTTTCGGCAGCTTTGCTGTTTATGCGTGCCCAGCAAGCCGTTAATTGCTAGTTGGTGAAAGTCCAACCCGAGTAAGTG
>NZ_PGVC01000048.1:0-52183 GCF_002860225.1 Bacillus sp. V33-4 | reverse complement strand
TTTTGCTTGCTTGTTCAGTTTTCAAAGAGCAATAAATTCGTTTGCCGCCGAGAAGCGACTTTACTAATATATCACGGTGTCGATATTATGTCAACAACCTTTTAAAAAGTATTTTCTAAATGTGACTGTTTAACATGTTTTGTATGCGACACTGTTCATATATAATATCACCCTCGTTCCAGCGCGTCAACACAATTCAGGTGATTTTACAGATGGTATTTAAACCTAAATAAATAGCATTTAAACATAATAGCGCCTGACCGTTTCATAAAAACAGTCAGGCGCTAATTGCTTATATATAATAAGTAGAAACTAGTCTATTTCCGGATGGAAATAATGTTTTCTTCCTTTATATTTACACTTCCTGATTTGTTGATGGCAATTGATTCACCAGCAGAAAGGTTAGTAAAGACAATCGCTGTTATCGTCGCAGTAGCATTGTTTTTAATATAGTCGAGATCTACCTTCAAGAGTGGTTGCCCGATCTTAACACGGTCATTCTCAGCAACCAGTGCTTCAAAGCCTTGGCCTTTCAAATTAACCGTATCAATTCCGACATGAATTAATATCTCTCTGCCAGCATCGGAAAGGATTCCAATTGCATGTTTCGTCGGGAATAAGTTTACGATCTTCCCATCTACAGGTGAAACAATCGTTCCGTCTGCGGGAATGATCGCGAAACCATCGCCCATCATTTTTCCGGAAAAGACAGCATCCGGAACTTCGGTAATCGGCTTGATTTCCCCTTTAAGCGGAGAGACAAATACATCTTCTCCACCCTTTTCAGTTTGGAGCGCTTCTGGATTTACTTCTTCGATTTGTTGCTCAATACCTTTTTCAGGAGCTTTTTCGATAACCCGCGGCTTTTTACCGTTCATAATATCTTTCATTTGTCCTTTAATCGTTTCAGAACGAGGTCCAAAGATTGCTTGTATGTTATCGCCAACTTCAAGAACTCCAGCAGCACCCAGCTTTTTCAGGCGATCTTTATCAACATTCTTAATGTCATTGACAGAAACGCGCAGACGCGTAATACATGCATCAAGGTGGGCAATGTTTTCTTTACCACCCATTGCGTCCAGAATGTTAGAGGCCAAATCTCCCGCATGGGCAGTTGTCATTTCTTCTTCCTCAACCTCTTCGCGGCCAGGTGTCATTAAATTAAATTTGCGAATTGCAAAGCGGAATCCGAAATAGTAAATAACTGAAAACACAAGTCCGACAGGAATGACAAGCCACGCGTTCGTTTGCGGGTTGATTAGGCCGAAGAGGATATAGTCAATCAATCCGCCGGAGAATGTCATTCCGATTTTCACATCTAATAAATGCATCGTCATAAATGACAGACCTGCAAAAATCGTATGAATTGCAAATAATAACGGCGCAACAAAAAGGAATGAGAATTCAATCGGCTCGGTAATACCCGTTAAGAAAGCTGTTAACGCGGCAGAAGCCATTAATCCGCCAACTACCGTTTTTCTTTCAGGTCGTGCTTCCTTGTAGATCGCTAATGCTGCAGCAGGTAATCCAAACATCATGAACGGGTATTTACCTGTCATAAATGTACCAGCAGTAAGATCTTGTACTCTATCCTGGATCTGCTCCATGAAAATCCGCTGGTCACCGCGAACGATTTCGCCAGCAGCATTCGTATATTGGCCAAACTCATACCAGAAAGGCGAATAGAATATATGATGCAGTCCGAACGGAATTAACGCCCGTTCAATCACACCAAAAACAAAAGCTGATAAAGGTAAATATGCGTGTACCATGTTTTGCGAAAACGTATTAAGGCCATTCTGAATTGGAGGCCAAATTAGCATCATCAATAATCCCAATAAAACTGCGCTTGCTGCAGTCACAATTGGAACAAAGCGTTTACCGGCAAAGAAGCCAAGATAAGACGGCAGTTCAATTTCATAAAACCTGTTATACATATAAGCAGCGAGAATCCCGACGATAATACCTCCGAACACCCCCGATTGCAAGGTAGGAATCCCAAGCACTGCTGCGTATTCAAGGCTGCCTTCCAAGTCGGCGGCTTCAATCCCGAGCACCGTACCCATCGTTACATTCATTATTAAATAACCGATGATCGCTGCCAGTCCGGCAACACCTTCACCGCCAGCCAGGCCAATCGCAACCCCAACAGCAAAGAGTAATGGAAGATTGGCGAAAACAATATTTCCTGCTGCTTCCATAACCGATGCAACCATTTCGACCGCCCCATTTTCAAGAAAAGGAGCAAGTTCAAGTAAAACCGGATTTTGCAATGCATTACCAAAGGCAAGCAATAAACCGGCGGCTGGTAAAAGGGCAACCGGAAGCATAAGCGCTTTACCGACTTTTTGCAACACTCCAAAAGCCTTTTTAAACATAATAAAAACCTCCCGTTAAATTCTTTCAGCTCATAAAGCGTTTTCATCATCGCGCATCAAAAGCAAATAAAAAAGGCATGAGAAAAGAGTACGATTGAATAGGAGTTGCACTTAAGGGTAGAATACCCTGAATACTCCATTCCAATTATCTTCTTTACTCATGCCTGATCGTATCAGTAACACGTTAAGATAATACCTATTTATTTTTCTTCTGAAGCCTCTGCAAATGCATTGTCAAATAGACTGCTTCAGCGTCATATACTTGCTTCTTCATTACTTGCTGCATGACTTTAATGAGCTTCCAGGCTAGATTATAGCATAAAGGATATTCTTCCTTCAATAGTGAAGATATTTTTTCCGGCTCATCCACTTTTTCTCCTGTCATGACGCGCTCAATCGTAAACCGCAAATGACGGACAAGCCTCATATAATCGACTGATTCTTTATCAATTTTAATATCAAGCTGTTCCTCAATCATATCAAGCAGTTTTGTTACGAGCTGTGAATGCTGATTCACGTCTGATAAATTTTTATTGGTTAAAGCACTGTGGATATGCAGAGCAATGAAGCCGACTTCCCCTTCCGGCAAATGAATTCCTGTCTTTTTGCCGATTAGTGTGACCACTTCTTTAGCCAGTTTATATTCAAAAGGGTAAAGCGCTTTTGTTTCAATTAAAAACGGGTTGTTAATCTCCATTCCCTTTGAAAGCCGGCTTACCGCAAAAAGGAGGTGGTCAGTAAGGGCAACATGAATATGTTCATTTAACGGTGCCGATGTGTTTTCCTTTATATGGAGTGTCGCTGTAATAATAGCCTCAAGTAAATGGTCCTCCAGAAAAGGCAAGAGCTTTAAGTAATTTTCCTGTTCTTTCTCATTTTTAAGAACAAACAGCTTTTCAGCTGTATTTTCCTCAATTTGATCATCCTGTTTCCGATTAAAGCCGATCCCTTTACCGATTAAGACTACTTCGCCGTATTCGGGATGGACAGCGATTATAACATTATTGTTTAAAGCCTTACTCACCGATAAATTCGCCATTTGATTCCTCCGCCTTACCAAGCTTTTCTATCCATCTACATGGTAGCGGAGAGCATAAACTAAGTCAACGCATAAAGAAAGAGAACCGCACAGTGTACGATTCTCCATAATGTTCTATCTAAGAACAAAGATGAAATACAGTATAAAAATCATAGCCAAAGCATACATGATTGGATGTATCTCGCGGCCGCGGCCTTTCGTGATCATCGTAATCGGATAAAAAATAAATCCGATTGCAATTCCGGTTGCGATACTATAAGTCAACGGCATCGCGATGATCGTCAAAAACGATGGAACAGCAATTTCAAATCGTGTCCAATCTATTTGCCCTAAAGATGCGACCATTAACACGCCAACTATGATCAATGCAGGCGCCGTTACCGGTGCCGTAATTACTTCAAGCAACGGCGAGAAGAATAAAGCAAGTAGAAAAAATCCCGCTGTTACAATGGAAGCGAAGCCTGTTCTTGCACCCGCAGCGACACCCGCTGATGATTCGATATACGAAGTCGTTGTTGATGTTCCTAACACGGCTCCGATCACTGTTCCGCAAGAATCGGCAAATAGTGCTTTTCCCGCGCGCGGCAGCTTATTATCTTTGATTAATCCCGCCTGGTTTGCCACAGCAACTAAAGTTCCTGCTGTGTCAAAGAAATCTACAAACAAGAGCGTCAAGATGACGACTAACATTTGTACAGTAAACAGCTGGCTGTCGCCGGTAAACGCCTGGAAGGCCGCCCCAAAGGTAGGTTCAATACTAGGCACACCGCCGACTACTGCTGAAGGACTTTTAATCAGGTTAAAAATCATCCCGGCGATGGTGGTGATCACCATTCCGATAAAGATTCCGCCTTTAATCCCTCTTGTCATTAAAATAACGGTGATGAAAATCCCGAATACCGCCAGCAGCGTATTTCCATTCGTTAAATCACCAAGCCCGACCAATACCGCATCATCATTTGTTATAATGCCGGCGTTTTGAAACCCGATAAAGGTAATAAACAAACCGATCCCGGCCGCTACGGCATATTTTAACTCTGCCGGAATTGCATTAATAATTTTTTCACGCAATCCCGATAGTGTTAGCAACATCATAACCAGACCTGAAATAAGCACACCGGAGAGAGCCGTTTGCCATGGTATCCCCATTGTAAGTACGACCGTATAAGCAAAAAATGCATTCAAACCCATCCCTGGAGCAAGAGCAATCGGGTACCTTGCGACCAGTCCCATGACCAGAGACCCTAAAGCAGCTGCAAGCGCAGTTGCGACGAATACAGAACCGTAATCCATTCTCATCGAATCCGGTAAATCAGGCACGGTCTGCAATGACAATGTGATTGGATTAACAATAAGAATATAGGCCATTGATAAGAAAGTTGTTAAACCGCCAAGAAACTCACGGCGATAATTTGTTCCCAGTTCTTCAAACTGAAAATACTTTTTCATTCCCTTTTCCCCCTAGAATATTGTGCAGGCCGATTTATAACACAAAAATGAATTCATCATTTCGACATATACCCGAAAAATAAAAAAAAACGCACCGGTTCAGTTCTACCGGAGCGCTTGACGAAAGGCCTGTGCATCATAAAGGGAGATAAAAAAAATCCTTAAAAACAAAAGGCATTCCCCTAATAAAAACACATACCTCGTAGTCAAGCTATTTACGGCAGCTTGGTAGAAACTTCTGGGCCATATTCCCAACATTATACGACGTATTATGACAATATTCTTTTTGCTTTATACATTTTATCAAGGGGCGTATGTCCCGTCAACAAATAAACGAACATTATTCCTGTTTTTTGAATTTTCGTTCGTGTATTCTATCACTTCAAAGCTATAAAAATGTTTGACTGAAAAGGAAAGGACCGGGATCCGGTCCGAGGTACTTTCCTTATCATTGCTCGCTTCTGAATCCGCTCTTATTCCCACTCAATTGTTGCTGGCGGCTTGCTTGTGATATCGTAGACAACCCTGTTAATATGATCCACTTCATTAACGATCCGCGTTGAAATGATTTCAAGTACATCCCAGGGGATTCGTGCCCAGTCTGATGTCATTCCGTCAATTGAGGTAACAGCACGAATGCCAATTGTGTAATCATAAGTGCGGGCATCACCCATTACTCCGACGCTGCGGATATCAGGAAGGACCGTAAAGTATTGCCAAATATCACGATCCAGACCCGCCTTCTTAATTTCTTCGCGTAAAATGGCATCCGATTCGCGGACAATTTCAAGTTTTTCCTCGGAAATCTCACCAAGGACGCGAATTCCCAAGCCTGGTCCCGGGAACGGCTGGCGCCAGACAATCTCATCGGGAATACCAAGCTCGGTGCCAAGAGCCCGAACTTCATCTTTAAACAGCGTATTAAGAGGCTCGATCAGCTTGAATTGCATGTCTTCCGGCAATCCGCCAACATTGTGGTGCGATTTTATCGTCTGCGCTGTCGCCGTGCCGCTCTCAATAATATCTGTATAAAGGGTTCCTTGTGCTAAAAATTCGATGCCCTCAAGTTTTGTTGCCTCATCGTCAAACACATAAATAAATTCGTTTCCAATAATTTTACGTTTTTGCTCAGGATCGGAAATACCGTTTAATTTAGTTAAGAAACGGTCCTTCGCATCGACTTTAATCACGTTCATATTAAATCCATCGGCAAATGTTTTCATAACACTGTCGGCTTCATTTTTGCGAAGAAGGCCGTGATCGACAAAAATACATGTCAATTGGTCGCCGATCGCTTTATGAATCAGCACAGCTACCACCGATGAATCGACGCCGCCACTCAACGCACAAAGAACTTTTTTATCACCAACAGAATGACGGATTTTTTCCATCTCGATTTCAATAAAGTTTTCCATGGACCAGTCGCCCGTGCACTCGCAGGCATTGAATACAAAATTTCTGATCATATCGTTTCCATATACAGAATGCCTTACCTCAGGGTGAAATTGGACACCATATAAGCGGCGCTCTTCATTGCTGATTGCTGCAATCGGGCATGACGGATTGGTGCCATCTACTGTAAAACCTTCAGGCGCTTCAACGACAAGATCGCCGTGACTCATCCATACGACCTGTTCATCGGGCAGCCCGGCAAACATTCGATTTGACTGCTGCACCTTCATGACTGCTTTTCCATATTCGCGGTTTTTGGCGCGTTCTACTTTTCCGCCAAAATGCATCGTCATTAATTGCATTCCATAGCAAATCCCCAAAATAGGCAGGCCCAATTCAAAAATTTCCTCATCACAGCGAAAAGAGTTTTCTCCGTAAACGCTATTTGGCCCGCCGGAGAATATAATTCCTTTCGGATTCATTTTTTTGATCTCTTCTGCCGTAATGGTATGGGGATGCAACTCACTGTAAACCCCAAATTCACGAATTCTTCTGGTAATCAATTGATTGTATTGGCTGCCGAAATCGAGCACCACGATCATTTCCTGGTGTTGCAATTCTGTTTTCCCTGGCAAAATGGTCACCTCGTTCAAATTTGTTGAAAGCTGTCAGTTTAATTCTATTATTTACTGTTGGGTCAAAAATCTTCAATAAACAAATAAAACCAGAATTCTCCCTGAAAAAAAAACTAAAGGCAGAATTCCGGCTTTTATGCGTGCTGATAAAAGAATGATCTGCCTTCATAGTCAAATCATTTACGGTGATTTGGTAGAAACTTTCGAACCCTATTTTCGAGGATATATGAAGGTAAGTACAATATATAGTTCCAAAACATTGTATCAGGTGATCATTTTTTCGGTCAAGCACTCGTTTTTTTAATTAAATTTTCCCACAATTCCTTCATTTCAGCCCAGCTGCCTTCCTGAAGAGTTCCCCTGTACAAGAAGTGTTCATATTTATTAGTTAAGCTGGACATTTCTTGCGAAGAAAAGAAAGAATCAATATAATTGGCATACTCTCTTAACGTCTGGTCGTCTTTTCGCATTAACCCAAAGCGGTGAAATTGCTTTAACAAAACTAAATAAGCCTGTGCAAAATCTTCATTGTTGTTTTTGTGCCTGAATCGCCAAATAAAGTAATATGGCAGCCACTTTGTCCTTGTTTTATACAAAATAACCGCAATGATAGCTGCTCCGGCAACCGCCAAAAAGATACGGTCCCAATGCGCAGCAAAGAAGTCTTTTATGGCTTCCCATGCATGCTTGAAGGAAAACGTTGAATTACTGTCACCGTTTGTTTCTTTGGATTTGTCCTGCTCAGGTATGTGTGGTCTTTGTGCAGGAGTGGCTGTCTGTGCATTCGGCTGCTGCGCTGTAACAGAGTCGTAATTAAAGCGGGTACTATTTGAAAAGCCTTGCGTCGGTTCAAACTGAACCCAGCCAGCGTTCGGGAAAAATACTTCTACCCAGGAATGGGCATTATTGTTGGTTATCTCGAAGATCCGTTTGTTTGGGCCGATCATCTCGATAAATTCCCCTTCCGTATACCCTTTTACCCAGCGGGTCGGAATACCGAGTGTCCGCAGCATAATGGCCATTGAAGACGAATAATTATCGCAATAGCCCTTCTGGGTCTCAAACAAAAATTGATCGACATAATCATCGGTTGGTCCCGGAACCGCGACATCAGTCTGGTCATAAGTAAAGCCGCTTCTACCAAAATACTGTTCGATCTTCCTCGCTTTATTAAACCATGATGTCTCTCCTGCTGTAATCTCCTCAGCCAATTCCCTGACTCTCGCGGGAAGCTGCTCAGGAACCTGCGTATACTGTTCAATGAATGCACTTCCCAGCCCAACACGATTTGCATCGACCGTTTCGCGCAACGCAGTCACGCTGTATTCAGGCATTTCGTAGTTTACTGTGTACTGGTTAATCGGGGCCAACTCGCCTGACCGCAGCGTATTAATTTTTTCCGTTATCGGATTTGCCTCAAACGTATAGCCGACATCCCCGGAAATTTCCTTGAGTCCAACCGGATATGTGATATGTGAGTAATTCTGAGTGAAAAACAGCGACCCTTCCCGCTCAGACGTTTTTATCCCCTCCGGTGTAGCAGAAATTGGAACGGGTTCATTTTCGGCGAATGGAACCAATGGCTGATTTTCCCCGGAAGTGACCCAGCCTTTCCCCGTATAGACATCCTTTGTCTCCACCTTCCAGTAATGGCGTGACTCAACTTCCGCTCTGAACACGACTTGATTACTGCCGATGAATGGTCCGCCAAGCTGGGAATCATCTGTTCCATAACCAACTCTTCGTATGCCTCCCCCTTCTCCGCTGCCACTTTCCTGATTATAGGATGTGATAAAAGGGACAGGATCGGGCCAAATCGGTTCTGCCTTAGGTGCAACGTAACCGAAGATTGCACTGACCGCGACCATCCCGGCCAGCGGTATAATCCATCTTTTCGAAAAAACCGATCCTTTATTAATCGATTCCTTCTCCACCAAACGGAAAAAAGTGAGCAGTCCCATCAACGTAAATCCGCCAATAACTGTGCGGACGATGGCTCCATCAGCTTGATAAGGCGTGAACGTATCAAGGACAGTAATATAAATTAACGTCATAAAGAAGAAAACAAATATTTTCCGGCGGCTTATCAGCCAATATTGGATCAGGTAGGCCATTAGCCATAAAAGCACAAAGAATAACAGGCTCCGGAACATATCCGTCAGTTGCTGCCATTCTGCAGCCAGGATGAACACTGCATTACTTTGAATATCTGTGATGAATGACGGGATCCACTGCAAACTGAAGAAAGAACCTTCCAGATGAAAATAGTTTAAAGCATAAACAATATAAACAACTTTTACAGCTGCCCCAAAAACTTTGCGAGACCCTAGAATGGATAGTCCGAAAGCAAGGATTAGGAAAATCAAGAATATATGGATATTACCAGTTGCAGTCAGTTGTTCAAGCGGCTGAAGCCATTCCCATAAAAGCAAAAACCCGAAAATATAGAGCAAAAGATTTGGAAAACCTTTGCCGGATGTGCTGGAGGTCATCATCGGTTCACCTCCGAAAATGCCTCTTTAAACAAGCCATTATGAATCATCACTACACGGATTCCCCTTGCCGTTGCAGCTGCTTTTAATGTGAGTTCATTCTGGGAAGGGGATTCTTTTTCATTCTTTATTAAAAATAAAACGACAGAGCTCTTCCGCTGAGCAAAATAGCCGGCTCTTTCAATCAGCTGCTTTGTCAGCTGGGCAGTCACAAGCATGATGGTGACATTTTGCTGTGTCAAAAAGGTCTCCGTTTCCAAGATGCGGTCCAGCATGACCGGACTTGCATCCCTTACCTTAGCAAGATGATAGAAAAGCTGCTGTTGCTGGACCTCACCGCCACGAATCGGAAAAGCTGCCCGTTCATCACTGGAAGATATCAGGCCTACCTGAGCACCTTTCCGAAGAATCGCCCGAATAATCGACGCCGTAAAAGAGACAATGATTTCAAATCTGCCTTCCGGTGCGCAATCCATCATAATAAAAACATCATGCGACTGGCGCTGCTCAAATTGCTTGGTCATAATATCATTCCGCTTTGCCGTTGCTTTCCAATTAATCCACGAAAAGCGATCACCTGGCTGGTATTCGCGAATGCCGATTGCCATCGACGTGTCCCGCTGCACCCTTTCCTTGGATGCCGTCATTCCCTGGTCATAATGATTTTCCAAAGGCCGGTATATCAGCTCTTCAAAGGCCGGGTAAACAATTACTTTATCATCAGCAGCAATTCGCTGCTCTTTTTCAATCAAACCAAGCGGATCACCCGTTTTGACCCGAATTGCTTTTAATGCATGTTCACCTCTTGGCATCTCATCAATCGTATACTGAAACGATAATTCTCTTCGGAAGCCCGGTGTTAAAAAAGTCTTCGCCTGCTTCTGCTGGCGGGAAAAAGCCAGCGACTCCCCAAGACCATCCTCGATGACGATATAAAACAAAGGGAAGGCAATTCGTCTCGACAGGCGCACTTCCGCTTTCAATGTTTCACCAGCATTAAATTCTTTCTTTACAAGCACCCGTTCTACTTCGATATCAGTAAGTGAGTAGAAAGCCAGGGCAAGGCCATAAAAAGCAAAGGGAAGAAAACTATAAAACAGAAACCAGCTGACAAATCCACCTTGAAACATTGCGTAAGAAAAAGTGACGATGACTAAAAACAATAGAACAATCAGCTTCCAAATGCCTTGCAGGTGAGTCCAATGATTTTTCATTGTTATTTCACAAGCCTTTGTACAGGAACAGGCACCCTCGCCAGCACCCGGATAATGATTTCTTCAGGCGATATCCCTTCAAACTTTGCTTCCGATTTTAAAATAAGCCGGTGCGCAAATACGTTCGGAGCCAGGTATTGAATATCATCGGGAATAACATAATCCCTGCCATACATAAAAGCAAAAGCCTGTGCTGCTTTCATTAAGGCAATCGAACCGCGCGGACTTGCACCAAGATAAACACTTCCATGATTTCTAGTCCGGTTCGCGATATCGACAATATATCTTTTAATCGTATCATCTACAAAAACCTCTTTGATTTGCTGCTGTAAATACCCGAGTTCTTCAAGATCGACAACCGGTTCCAATTCTTCAATCGGCGGAACCTTTTGCGCCCGATTAAGCACTTCCACTTCCTCGTCGATGTCCGGATATCCCATCTTCATTTTTAACAGGAACCGGTCGAGTTGCGCCTCAGGAAGCGGATATGTCCCCTCATACTCTATCGGGTTTTGCGTTGCCATAACAAAAAACGGCCGGTCAAGCTTATGGGTCACTCCATCAATGGTGACACTGCCCTCCTCCATCCCCTCGAGCAAAGCAGATTGGGTTTTCGGAGAAGTACGATTGATTTCATCGGCCAGAATAATATTTCCCATTATCGGTCCAGGCCTGAACTGGAATTCAAGCTCCTTCGGATTATAGATAGAAACTCCCGTCACATCGGAAGGTAATAAATCAGGGGTAAATTGGATCCGTTTAAAGCTGGCACTTACCGATTTTGCGATCGCTCTGACCATCATCGTTTTTCCCACTCCGGGAACATCTTCAAGAAGCACATGGCCCCCAGCCAATAATGCGACTAAACTTAATTCGGCGACATTCCGCTTGCCGGTCATGACTCTTTCAATATTGCCGATAATCCTTTCAATCGTCGGGTTCATTTCATCTCTCGCCATTGTTTCCCTCCTGAATCTCTATATAAAATTATCTCCCCCTCATACGAAAAAGGAAGGTCGCTGCTCAAAAAAAACTGTTTATTTTTATATTCTCTAAATTCTGTAAAATTCCTGTAACAAAAAAATAGAAATCGGGAAAATTTCCGTTGATTAGACAAAAAACTCCATGATTATATAGACGTTCATCATAGGAAGAAAGTTTCGAACAATTCATTTTAAAATTCTTCCATTACGCTCAATGAAAATCAGAAATTGGAACAACCAAAATGCCCACCTGATACTAGCAGGTAGGCATTTTTCATTTTTTGGTAAATAGTTACGTTATTGAGTCAATTTCACAATGTAATAAGCTAAACCGAAAAACGAATGAATTTGTCTACATATTAAAGGAGTATGCCGTAGGAAACGAATAATATGCTTAACTTAAATTAACTGTTCGTTTTTCACTTAAAGAATTGCTTTATGAAATTCATTCTATTAAAAACCATTTTTGCTTTGTGCCATTTTCGGAATAAGCAAGCCCAGCATGACAATAACTCCTACCACAAGCAAGCAGATGTATAGAATAATAAGCTTGGAATTATCGTTTGTGATGCTTTCTGTATCTTCAGAAACATCAAATTTGTATTTATTCTCCACATCCGAAAAAAGTTTTAACCGTTCTGCTTTTGCTGTTATTGTATTATTTGCTTTGGCATCTCCGCTAAAAAGCTGATCTATTACACCTTCGAGTGGATTCGATTTCTGCCCTTCAAAGGTTAAACCCTTTTGTTCCTCTGGAATTGCTTTTTTATTGTCATAAAGAGAATCTTCATGCAAGAAATTAGTGTTTTCGTTAAATTCTTTTTTTTCATAAGTATTGGGCGTTAAATCATCAATATTGGGACTTGCCCCCACTGAAATTCCGTTTAAGAAAATTGCGGCGGGGAGCATATAAGCGATAATAAAGCCTTTAAGCTTCATGTGCCTCTTCCCCTGCCTTATGAGCGCGTGCATTCTTCAGTGCATTGAACGCGAACGGTATGATGGAAAGGAAAAGAATGGTCCCTGCTAACACGATAATAGCAGGTATGAACAGTGCACTTGAACCATACTGAATCGACATATAAACCTTTGACATTTGGTCTTCATATTGAAAGTTTGGTGCAGCAAGAGCAAGCAGCGGTGTGATGAAAAACGCAACAAGTGCCACACTTGCAACCCAACCAATTAAATTGCCTATTTTAAAGCTGACCAGCACGAGCGTCGAAGCAGTGGCCAAAAGAAGAATCGTAAATATCGACCATTCAATCGCGCGAGTTTCACCTAGTGGATAGATATTTAACCCGAATAAACTAATAATCAAACCGACGATTAAATTTAGTAACACAAACATCGAACCTTGCACCAGTATTGAAGCACCTTTGAAGTAGTGGCTGAAATAACCGATTAACAGGCTGCTCAACAATACAATCGCCAAAATGACAACTGGAGGAACTTTCTTTTCTTCTTCCTCTTTAGAAGATCCATCCCCACTGATTTGCAGCGGTTGAGATAAATATTCATACACCGGACCATTTTGCTGTCCGTCTACATACGCGTTGCCGAGAACACCAAAGATGTCATCGCGGAACAACTGAGTAGTAGCGACATTTGTGCCCCATTTTTCATTCAGCTTATCTGCATCCGCCTGGACATTTTGGACCTGGGACTGCAGTTCGTCCGTATAAGTGACAATATTCCCCTGGCTCTCACCGAGTGATGTCATTAACTCGTTAATGCTCAGCATTTCCTGGCTGATGCTTTTCTGGCTTGAAACTACAACCGTGCCATCAGAGCCTTTTTCAGGTGTTGGCACGTTTCGAGTTAACAGATGGGTAGGGTTTTGTATTTGCTTTAGGACTGAGCTGGCAGTTTCTTCGATTGATTTTAGGTCATCTTGGACTATTTTTTGTTCTTTATCTAGGTTTGCACCGTATTCTGTGATGAACGCTTGTAACGTACCTTCTAAAGCAGTCATTCCGGCTTCTGTGGAAGGCAGTTCGGTGTTTAGAGTTTCCCATGCCTTTTGCTCATCAGGATTCATTGCAACTATTTCATTAATGTCATTTAAGAATTGTAATTTATTTTCGCTATCATCATAAAGCATGCCTTTTAAGGTAGATTCATACTGTTCCAGAAGTGAATAATATTTTAGATTTTTTACCAGATCATTATTATTAATAGTAATCCCAAATATATTTGATAAATTATTATTCGCAGGTAAATTTTCTAACCCAAAAATCAGTTGCTCCTTATTCTGCACAATTGGTTTTAGAGGATTATTATCTCCTGTATTCTTAGTTTCTAAATTAGTCTTTAGTATATTTATTCGAGAAGCCCAATCGCCTAAATCCTCTATAATCTGGTTTTCTGGTTCAGGCTCTTGTTCAAGGGTTGTTTTTAAAGCAATCACTTCATCATGAATTTTTGTAAGTTCATCTATTTCAGCCTGTAAATCTAAGATTGACGAAGAATTACCATATCCAGAGCCAGTATTCAGTTCACTTTTTATTTGCAAAAGTTCATCTTCAAGTTGCTTTAATTTTATTGAATCTTGTGAATTAATATAGGCTACTAAGTGATTAGGTTGTTCTTTGACCTGTTCAGAACGAGATAAAGACAGATTTTTTATCATCTCATTGTTCTCTTTAATATCTTCATTAATCTCTCCCATATTGACGGAAAGTTGTTGGGTATTCTGCTCAAACAGCTGTTTTGACCTTCCACTCGAATCACTTTGAGCGGTACTAGCATTCTGAATACTAGTTATATTCTGATCCTGCGCCTTCTGCAAAGTCTGCTGCTGCAAATCCTGGTACTCCTGATAATCCTCCACATACTTCACAAAAGCGGCAAGATTTTGTTCGAATTGTTTTACGTTATTCTCCCGCTGCGGCGACGAATCTACTGTGGATCTCATCGTCATCTGAATGGCTTCAAGCATGTTACGCTGCTGCTCGATTTCACCTGCTAAATTCTGTGAGCTTGGTTTATAAAATGCGAGCATTGCATTCTGGAAGTCGATTTCTTTTTGGAGGATTTCATCAAATTTACTTCGGACATTTTCCAGGTCTTGAGAAATATAAGACCAGTATAAAGTAGAAACTTTCCCGTTTACACGGCTTGTTGCCTGCTCAATTTCACGAAGGACTTTTTCACGATTGAACACATTCAGTTGATCCTGGACCGTATATTCGAACTTCGCTTTAACAGGCTGTTGCTCTTCATACGACATAATATTCCTTGAAAAATCTGATGGAATAAAAACGACTGCATCGTACTTTGTATTTTCCAGTCCATTGACAGCAGCACTTCGGCTAAGGACTGTCCAGTCGAAATCCGAATCTTCTGCGAGAATATTGGAAATTTCTTTGCCGAATTCGAATGATCTGTCCTCTTTATCTGCACCGGTATCTTCGTTTACAACTGCGATTGTCCTAGTTGCATTGGCCCTTTCCTGCAATTCGTTGTCACCAACAGAACCAAAGAAAACGGCCGGTGTGGAAAAAATGAGAAAGACAATAAATATCATTTTCACAATGTATTTCGTTTTCCACGTCATGTATAGACCTTCCTTTCAGTGGCACATAGCGGAATTTGGATTTTGATTTCCTTCCCATTGACTACGTAATATCCATAGCCCGGGTGAATTTCTTCTTCTTTACGCTCATAAGGAAGCGTGAAAAGAGTTTGTTCTGATTTCTTCATCAAAATAACGGCCTGGCGAATCTGCTTAATTTCTGATGTTAAAGAATCATAGCCTTTAGACAGGTCATTATTGCTTCCGGCCACCAAAATATTAAACTCTAGATGGCTGAAATTTTTCATGAGGTTGGCGATTTTATCCTGTAATTGGCTGTCCAATGTTTGTGAGAATCGTGCATAACCATCGATCACGAGTAAAACTGGTGTAAAGCCCACAGCCACATTTCCATGTTGGATGGTTTTAACATACTCTCTTTCCCTTTGTGATAAAATCTGCTCAACGCTGCCCAGCCACTCTGCGATATGCTCCTTCGATTCCATATAATCGACGTTGTCCTCATCCATATACATGGATAACCCCCGATCAAATGAATCAAAAATCCCAATCGTTTCAGTTCCCTGAAGCAACGCTGTATTCAAAATCACCTTCAGGACGTTTGTTTTTCCTTTTTGCGCCTGTCCGACAATCAGCCCATGCTTGTTTTTTACAAAGTTGATGTAGACAGGCTTAACGAATTCTTCATCGAGGCCAATTGGGATCATTCCCGGTTGCTTCATGCCATCTGTATATTGGGCGAAGTTAATCATTGTCAATTCAGATGGAAGCATCGGAACCGCTTCAGGAACCTTAGACCCGTCATATTTTGCTTTTATTAACTGAATATCGTCTTTAATTGTGTCCAATAATTGATAGTCATCTGCTCCATCCGCCGGCAAGAATACCTGTGAAAAGAAAATTTCTTCTTGTTTAATAATGGCTCTTCCCGGTATCGGTTCTGGTACAAACGGCACTCTTCCCAAGATCGTGTAGGCTTCGGTATTGTCCATCAAGTAATGAACGATTTTTGTTTTTAAATTGTTCATCAACGACTGACGAATTGAGTTAATCCTTGTCGCAGTAAAAACCATATAAACTCCCAGCGACTGCCCATCTCTCGCAAATTGATTGATTTGCGTTTCGAGGTCCTGCATCTCTTCTTTGATGAGATCAAAATTATCAATCGTAATAAACAGGAGCGGAAGCGTATCGTCGCTGATTGAGTTATACATTTTAATGCTGCTGACTTCCTGCTGCTGAAACAACTGTTTTCTGCGCGCTATTTCATCTCTTAAGATCCTCATGAACTTCTCTATTTTCCGTTCATCGTCAATTAAGAAAAAGTCTGCTGTATGTGGCAGCTGCTTTAAAGGCAAGAGTGCTCCATTTCCAAAATCGAATATATAGTAATGAACATCTTCGGGACTGTAGCGCTCAGCGATACTGAGAAGAAGGGTTATGGCTGTATGCGATTTCCCGTAGCCGGAAGAACCAAAAATCCCAATGTTTCCATCGTCCATGATGTCATATCCATAAGGTGTCTGGCTTTGTTTCTCCGGCTCGTCGATTAAGGCAAAATAAATCTCGCGCTCGTTGTTAGAAGTATACAGTCTCCGGGACAAGCGATTCGCGAGCGGCGGCAGCCAAGGGCTTCTCAGCTTTTTAATGCCCATTTCCTGTTGCAATGCTTCGATTTGATCTACAATGGCTTCTATCTCCGTCTGACCTTCTTTTTTCTTTCTCTCATGTGTGGACACGTCCGAGAGCGGAATCAAGCCCAGATCGGTCACGATCGCAACCTCGTCTTCTGTCTCGGAAGTGTCTTCAAGATACTTGGCACCGCTCCATGCCGACTGGAAAAGCTCATAAATTTCGTTGTTTCCAACTTGGAGATATCCCCGGCCGGTCATAGTAATCGCAGCCGCATCGCCGTTCTTAAGTATTTCCCGGCTGTCCTCGACATTCTGAACCTTCAATGCGACTCGAAAGCGGGCATTGCTCCAAATCTGCTCATCAATGACACCGCCCGGTTTCTGTGTGGCCAAAATCAAATGTACTCCGAGGCTTCGGCCGATACGTGCGGCACTGACCAGCTCCCTGATGAATTCTGGCTCCTCACTTTTTAATTCGGCAAATTCATCCGAAATCAAGAATAGGTGCGGAAGTGGTTCCTCAGTAAGGTTTTGTTTATATAAATCTGTATAGTCATTAATGTGATTGACCTGGTATCTATCAAATAAGCGCTGGCGCCTTCTTAACTCGCTTTTAATCGAGGCGAGCGCTCTTGCGCTGAAGTTTTTACTGCCTTCAATATTGGTAATCGTCCCAAGCAGATGAGGCATGTTTTTAAAAGGCTGTGCCATGCCTCCCCCTTTATAATCAATCAACAGAAATGCGACTTCATGCGGATGAAAGTGAACCGCCAGTGACAGTATGTATGTTTGCAAAAATTCACTTTTCCCCGATCCGGTTGTCCCGGCGAGAAGTCCATGCGGGCCATGGGCTTTTTCATGAAGATTTAGTTCAACGAGGTCTTCTTTCCCTTTTAACCCAATTGGGACTGCCAATGATTTAGCTGATTCCATTGTTAACCAATTTTGTTTGATCGGCAGCTGTTCGACTTCCTTTATATTCAGCATTTCCAAGAACGAAACACTAGCCGGAATCGAATTTGTCATCCCAACTTGATGGTCCAGCGTTCTCAGCATCCGTGCAAAAGCTTCATTTCCTTTGCGTCGGTGGACATCGAGCCTGAACGGAATCGAGACTGCTTTCTTGTGCTGGATTAAAATATCCCCCTCCTTGTCATTGATATATCTGACAAGAGTTTGGATATGCTCGGTCAAGCTCTCTTTCGAATCGGCCGCAAAAATAACCGAAATTCCCAGATGTGCATGCTTTCCTTCCAAATATTCAAGAATGACGTGTTCCGCAATTAACTGCTGATTGGTGATAATAAAGACGATGTGCGGAGAAAATCTTGTCTTCTCCTTGTCTTCATCCATATCCCTGTCCCGAAGAATTTCATAAATTGGCGAAAGTAACTGGTCACGGGTTTGCTCATTGTAAATTAATCCTTTTGCATGGGCATGGAGTAGCTGGAAATGCGGCAGCCACTTAACCCATTCCCATTCGCTATACTCTTTTTCATTAAAAATAAACACAAATCTTAAATCGTGATAGCTGTGGAAAAAGGAAAGCTGGCCGATGATCTGGTGAATTTCATTCATCACTACAGCCTCTTTGCCGACCAGCCCGATCGCTCCCTGTGATAAATCGGCGACAACTGGAACATTTTTAATTTCGCGGTATGCTTTTTCCATCAGCTGCGATTGTTCAAGTAAATCGTCAATTTCCCGGTTTGCCAGATCCCCGGCGCTCACGTTCACCTGGTAGCTGGGTGGTATTGTACCGGTACCAAGCCGGAACTGAAGAAAGTCATGGCTTTCAAGCGAACGTTCCCAAAGTCGGTCGGAAATTTGTCCAGTCAAGTACTTCATTCTTTCGAATGATGGAAAATGAAATTTCAGCACCTGCTTCTGTTTTTCAGCTAACTCCTGCAGTTCACTGCGTTTGTTTTCAAGATACTGGGTATACACCCTGTATCTCCTCTCTTTGCGCTTTTTCTGGGTACTTTTATCCTTAAAGTACTGAACACTCGACGTGACCATCGTTGTCATGAACATAACCATTGAAATAATAATAAATATTCCTCTTGGCTGAATCAGTGCGACAACGCCCATTACAATCAGCATGATTAGAGGAGGCATGATGATGAGCCATAAGCCTCTGTTTGTGTCGTCCGACTCTTGCGCTGGAAAAGACAAAGTCACTTTTTCGTTTGGAAGCTCATAAATCATCCTCGGGGTCCTTCTGTAAATCGGATACTTTTTGCTCATTTCCGATTGGGGGCGACGAGCTAAAGAAAGACTCGTCTCGTAATCTTCCAAACTTTTGATTTCCAACAAGTCGTCTTCGAGCAGGCGGATCGTCATAAATGGAAGAAATAAAAAGTCGCCTGTTTCCACCTTTGTATTATTTGAAATTCTTTGTCCATTTAAGTAGAGAATACTGTTTCCATGCTCAACCATCCAACCCGTCCTCATTTTAACAAGCTGAAAAGAATCATCTTCAGCTTTACCAATAATGGACGTCTGCGTTTTGAAAACGACTGAACTCTTCTCAAGCGGAGAAAAAGTCAATTCTTTATGACTCCCTATAAAATAGGTTTCTGTTTTCTTATCTTCTCCCGTCAGGAAAATCGATAGTGATTCAGTCTGCTGTTTCAGTTGGAACGGTTCCTCGATTGTTGCCTTTCCAATCGACTTTCCATTTTGCTTAACTGTTAAAGCAGTAAATCCATCGGTCTCGATTTCAAGCGGACCATCTTGAAACGGGAATTCCCTTAAGGTTACCGTTTGTTGCACATCGCGACCAACGGTGAATGAATGGTTCTCGCCTTTTTTTACCGGGACCCGCTGGTAATATTGATTATAAAACAACCAAATGTTGCTCAAGCTATCACCTCCTGTAGAATCCCGTCAATTTGTATTGGTTGAAGACTCCTGGTTTGTATCGGCGGGCTTAGTCGTGGCCGGGTCTTGTGCTGGCTGTTCTTCATTAGGCTGATGTTGATTTTGTTGTTGCTGGCTCTGCTGTTGTGCAGCAGGCTCATCTTCCGCTTTCTGCTCAGTCTGTTCTTCTTTCATCCTGCGCTCTTCTTCTTCTTCCAGGGCTTTGCGTTCATCCTCGTACTCATCAAGCTCAGCTTTAATCTCGTCCAGAGTCTTCTGCTTTTCATCGCTGGTAAGATCTTCATCCGCTTTCACTTCGTCCTGATGCTTAAGCAGACCGAATACAATCAAATCCCGATCTTCCAGAGAACGGGCAATTTCCAGTGCTGCCACTGCGTTTCCTCTGCCAATATGAATCCAATATTGATAATATTGGGGATCTGCTTGAAGCGTTACCGTGTTTAGGACATTTTTTCGTTGGTCTTCACTAAGTGACTCACTAACGATGTAAGATCCCGCCAGTTGGTATTGGACGACCCTTGGCATATCTTCCACATCATAGTTGGCCAGAGATCCGACTACTTCGCTGTAATCGTTTTTTAAATAATGCTCCTGGCTGTCTATAAACGCTGCTTGTTTGGGCTGGGCAAAAATAAGCGAATACACACTAAAAATAAGAGCAGGCAATAACGCAATGACCAATCCCAAAGCTGTATACCGAGTAATGTTCCATTTTTTTTGTGTGACGCGGACGAAGTCTTTCTCCATTCGCTCAATGAGTGTGATGTTTTCCCGGATTATATCCAACAGTTTTTCTTCTGACTGGGCAGCCATCACTTTCGCAGCAGTGGGTGAAAGTTCAAGGGTTTCATGGAATCTTAAATATTTCTCGAATGAAAACTTTCCATCAACAGCTGCTGAAACGGTAGCTTTGATTTCCTGCCAGAGCCTCGCTTGATCTTTTTCATATGGCGGAAGGCTTTCCTTCACTCCGTAATGAAGAAAATACGGCGTTAAACTCTCATCGATTACAATGTTTTCCGGACAAACAATGATATGGAGCCGCGAAAGAGAGTGATTCATTATTTTCTTTAAAAGCTGCGAAGCAAAAATCCATTTGCTTTTTGCGTCTTTATTTTTTAATTTGGTAAAGGTTATGTAGTTTGATGGTGGCTGTAATTCGAGGCGGAGTTCATCCTCTTTTAAATGAATATTCTTATCGACCGACGGCTCGATGTCCTTCAGCATGTCCACTTCTACTGCATTGTCCAATTTGATTTTCTCTCTTTGAAAAATCAGCGAAACAGAATGATTTTCTTTTTTCATGACCGCTTCGAGTTGCTCTTCGAGATAAGTTCGATTCTGTTCTGACATGTTTATGTGCTCCTTTATAATATTTCGAGACGGTCTCCAGTAGTGATGCCACAATCTACCAGCTTATCGGTTCCAGACAGGACGATCTGCTTATTAGGAATGCGTACCCAATATCCTTCACGTGGCGGTTTAGAAATGGATTTGGCCTGCCAAACAATGTCAATCACTTTTTTAACAGAGTGATAGTTGGATAGGCGGAGATCAAAAGTATCTTTTTTATAGTTCTTTAAGTCTACTGTTAATTCGATATACATAGTTTCACCTCATTAAAGAAAAGCGGGAAGTGCCTTGTTCATCATCTTTGTATTAACAATTGATATAAAATTTTCACAATAAAGGAGCGCCCTTCATCTGGTTGGAATGGCGCTCCTCTTTACTTCATTGATATCAGATGAAGTTAACCGCGAATTTGGCTCGCAATTTGGCTGTCAGCATCTGCAAGAGCTTTACCAGTGTTTCTAAGCTGCACAGAAATGTCCTCAAGCAGTTGCTGCATTTGAATAATTGAAGGTCTTAATGCCTCATACTGGTCACTGAACGCTCTGCTCGCTTCACCTTCCCAAGCACCCTCCAATTCCTTAATCATGCCATTTAAACGGGTAATTTGTTCTCCTACCTGATTGCTTTCACTGCTATAGCGACCTGCCATGCTTTCAAGTTCTGCTGGGGTAACGCGAATAATTCCTGACATTTGAACAACTCCTTTTTCCTGAATTTACTTCAATTGTAAAAATATAGACCGAAGAGGTCAATGGTAAACTTGATAATAATAGAAAAAGAGTTAAATATACCCGTTTTATTCCCTTATAAAAAGAATCATAAACCTTTATACTAGTAATTTTTTCATATTTTTTTAAATTGCTATATCAACGACTAAGTCCAATAGCCTAAAACAACTTATCATCTTGGAACCTTAGTTTCTTTTTCCTCGTAATAAATCGTAATACTCTGTTTATTCATCTCATTAATATGGTCATGATAACGGTTTGCCAATGTATCCATGAGGGATATTTGATCATTGATAATTGATTTAAAGTCTTTATGGTTATTTTCCAGTAATTTCAGCGATTCTTCTATGATGGTGCCAGAGCTTGCTTTCAGTTCTTTTTCGATAAGGGTCAACATCTCATAACCAAGGCTGCCCATTTCCTCGAGGTGCTGTTTGAAAATAGATGATTTATCCTTTAATTCCTCATACGGCTGAAATCGATGAATTTTTGTGAGTTGCCCCATGATTTCCTCCTTATTAACGCAAATCAAATATAGTCGAAATATTCTTATCCTCCTGAAATAACTTTTCGATGGAAGATCGGATGCTTCTTAACTGTTCAATCCCCTTTGTTTGCTCCGCCTGGAAGTAATGAAAGGCATCCTCAAAGGTATCTGTAAAAATTGCATCCAGAGGGTTAATAGACTCATGGACAGATATCCCTCTCATTTCTACGTCCCCACCCGGCAATAGATACCGGTAAGAATGCGGATTGGCTTCCATATCATTAATGGCGCCGATCAAACGGCTTTTCCGAGTTTGAAAATCGTCCAAATACTGACGATGATAGCTTTCTTTCAGTTTGTTGAGCATGTCGGCTTTATCCTGATATTTATCGATGCCAATTTGATAGATTCTCACAGCCGAAGAGAGATTTACTTCGATTCTCTGGCCTTCCGACGTGACTTTAAAGCGATACATATCATTTCCTACATAACGCTTCCCGTCCTGCGCGGCAAGAGAACTGGCGACATGAGCCACTCCATGCGCTTCTGCAGCCTTCCCAAAACCGTCTATAAACTCTATTGAGCCGTCAAAAATCTTCTTGAATTTGTCTTTGATATTGGCGGTTTCTTGCATGATAGTGGCTGCTACGTCCAAAATACCGATCACATACTTCTCATAATCAGCAATACCCGGGTCAAAAAGATCTTTTATCAGTAAATCCCCTAAGCTGCCAATCGATTTCGTTATGTTATGAATATGACCCTCTATTTCGTTTAAATAAGATGCAATCTCATATCTAATGATTAAAGTAACTCCTGCAGCCATGTTAATGAGTGCCGGTAAATTTTCACTTAACTTTGCCAGCCTTTTGCCGATTTCCTCTACTCTCAGTCCCAATTGTCCAAGTGCATAAACAAGTTCTGTCGGGAATTCGGGAATCGGCAGTGGCACAGTTACATTTACAACGCGAGAAGGAAATCCTCCAGCAGGCACAGCGATATTGACATCAACACTGCTCCAGTCAGGCCCATCCATCAGCTTCCCCCACTCAGCTTCAATCGTATCAAGCAAAGTATAAAACTCCTGATCGACTCCGATTAAGCCTCTCATTAACCCATCCATTCCATTCTCCTGATAATAAGGCGCCATTGTCGCCAGGAACATTTGAAGCACCTGCAGGTCCTTATCAGAAAGGTTGGCAAAGGTTCCGCGAAGCCCAGCGAAGCCAGGATCGGTGTCAACGAATGTTCGGTCTCCCAGGTCCAGAAAGCCTCGTACGCCGGACACTCCGTATAACACGTCCTCTTGGGCTGTTAGATGGTGGATGTTGGCTCCTTTTTCTTTATAGTATTCTTCTGCGAATGATTTAAGTTCTGCGGGTGGGATGGTGTAGAGTTCATCAAAGTTTTCTGGATCCCTGTTAAATTTGTCTGCTAAACTAAACCGAAAGTAACTATCTACAAGTGCGAGTTGATATGCACTTGGAGGTGCATCATTTAATGCATACACATTATCAAACGAATTTGTCGTTAACTGTAGCATTTGGACTAAATTCCCACCGAGTGAGTGCCCAATACCTGACTTTTGCAATCTTAATTCTTGCGTTTCTTTTTCTACTTTTTCTGTGATTTTTTGAGTCACCATCATATCAAAACGCTTAGCATCTGCAAATTGCTCATTAATCTTTCCAGTGAAGATCCCTAATCCGTTGTAAATCCAATCATGGGGGTGACCTTTACCGCCATCCTCTAACGTCTCACTGCCCCTAGTTATTGTGTATGAGCGATTAATATTCTTCGCGGGATTATAAAAATGAATAATTGTTCCATCGAAACCTGAATCTTTTCCATTGCTTTTTAATTCTTCTATTCCTTGTGTATCAGAAGAGTGATATATGGTGATTTCTCCGGGTGGTTCCATTCCGGTTTCTTCAATATATATTTTCCTTATACCCTCAACACTTATTTTTTCTGACTTTCCATATTCTAATTCGGCTATCCGTGCCCTCAAAATATCAGTATTTAAAATTTCCTTTTCACTCATTAATTCCACCCACAATTTGAGCTATTCTAAAAAATCTACGGATTTCATTAGCATTAACAATTGTTCTTCTACTTCCATTGAATTTGCTCCACAACTCTTTTTTTCATCTGTACAAAAAGAACTGGAAGAAAATCTAACTGCCTTGGCACTCTTTTTGGATTTAATATAGCTAAAATAATTATGGTACTCTCTTTTATCTGTTACAAAGTTGTCTTTGGCATAGTAAAATATTGCATTCTCGTTCTCAAATGTTTCATACTCACCTGTATAATTTGCAAAAGAGGATAATAAATCTAAATTAGCATTGATATTTTCTGTTTCGGGCCCATTTTCATATATCACTTGGAAACTATAAGAAATATTCTTATCTTCATCTTTGCTTCCAAAAGTAATCAGCTCTTCATGTTCATCATGTTTCTCGAAGCTTTTTTCCGCTATTTGTCCACCTGATGGAAATAACATAGCATATCCATCAGTTTTAGACTTAAAAAGGTAATAACCATCCTGTACTTCCTCAGGTGCATCCATAAATTCTCTTGTAAACTTATCTTTGAATGCAGGTGTGTCAGGCAAGTTATTGGCAGCTGCCGTTGGATCCTTTTTGTCTGGCTCCTGATTCATTTCGCATCCCCCTATAATAAGCATCAAAATGATGATTCCAAGCTGCTTAAGTCTGTTCAAAATCAAAATCCCCTTTCGAGATTTTCGCCAAGTTTCTTATCCCATTACTACCACATATTCCCACATGGTTTCAACTGTATTTATGTTAAAAACTAAAAAACACAACTTTCCTACCAGATTATTCATTATTTTTCGGAAATTTTATATGGATTTTTACAACTTTAGCACCAGCAATTAATCGCGGCGGTGGATAAAGTAGAATTTGGCCGATACCGATGTGTGAGGAGAGGGAGATAGTGACTGACTAATAGCAAATGCATAAAATAACAGCTTCGATTACTCCGGATCATGAAGTCTCAACAGCAACTATCAACTTGTCATCGCTAAACTTTATTTTACCAAGATTCGTCTTATGGTTTCAGTGACAATTTCCATTAATTCTGTGGAAGTCTCAGGATTAAAAATGAGATAAATGGGTGTTTCTGGTATTGACGTGGGCAAATCCAGTTGTACTAGATTACCGCTCTTTAACTCATCTTCGACAATCATTTTTTGGAGAATGGTCAATCCAACCCCCTTTCTGACCATCATCTTTATCCAACCTACATTGTTAATTTCAAGAGATTTGTTCGTTTTGATCCCTAGATCCTGAAGGTAATTTTCAATAGAGCGGGTTACAAAAAAATTTCGACTGTATATAATAATTCTCTCTTCTTTTAGTTCTTCGATGGTCACCACCCCTTTGTTTGCCAAATGGTGAGCTGGACTGCAAACAAGCACATTCTCTTCATCCGTAACTTTTACAAATATAAGATTTTGAGAGTCTAATTCTTTTTCCGAATAAATGTAGCCAAGGCCAAACTTTATTTCTCCATTCTTGATCAACTCTATTGTATCCTTTGTTTCTTCAATTTTTATTTTAAAATCCACATTCGGATAGGATTTATACAGCACCTTCAGTAATTCTGGCATTATATTTACCCCCATATGGTTGGGGGAAGATATTGTGATATTATTATCAATTTTAGAACCACTTTTTAACTTTTGTTCAGCTTTTTTTATCAAGGTAAAAGCATCTTGAAAATAACCATAAACCTCTTGTCCCATATCGGTTAAGGTGATTTTTTTTCCATTAGTTCGTTTAAACAGGATTGTGTTAAATTCACTTTCCAACTGTTTGATTCGAACACTAATCGTTGGTTGGGTTATATTCAATTCCTCTGCCGCCTCTGAAAAACTGCCTTTCTCGACAATCATTAAAAAGGCTTCAATATTTTTAAGTTCCATCATAAACCCCCAATATATACTTTGGCGTTATCTTTATAAAAGTATAACAGCCCCTAAAGCTGGTTTGTGATTAAAGAGCAAGGATGATGTAATTTATTAAGGTTATCATTATTGAAGTGGTTATCATCATTATGATGGCAAATTGCCAATTCCACTTTAATAAATCTTGGTACCTTACATTCAGAAGATTTGTGCCAATGATATTTAATGCAGACACCGGAGATAGCAGGGTTCCCATTGCCCATCCAATTGTTAAGGTGATCGCGAACATAATGGAGCTTAAATCGAGACTATTTGGATCAATGGAATTAGCCATAATGGAGACGGTTACAATTTGATGTACTCCTAATAGTGAAAAAAGCACGATTGAAGAGAGAATCATTAAAATGACAAAAACTTGGGAATGGTTTGTAAAAAAAACAAAGATTGATAATATGTATTGCGGAAAAGGTGATAGTTGAAACATGTGAGAGAAAAAAGAAGCTGTAATGATCATCAATGATTCATTATGGACATTTGGCAGAATATTTTTCCGGTAATTTTTCAACTCAGATTTCATCTCATCCTTTTTCCTTATTAAAGATGACCATAATAACGAAGACACAATCGCAATGAGGCTGACGATGATGATTAGATTGAAGTCGAAAATTCTATCTAAAATAATGATTGAACCAAATAAACCTAAGAATCCGATTGTTAGCTCCAAAAGCTTTTTCCTGGTTTCTGGTTCGTCGCTGATTGTTTTGGCGTCTGCGTTCCAAGTCGGCAGCGACCTTACTTCTATTCTAAAGAGAAATAGTGAAATAAAAAAACCCAAAATAACAAAAATAAGGGCATAAAATAAAAAAGGAATAAGTGTTAAGTCGAGTATAAATAGGATTATAGCAACACCGGCGATATAGGGTGAAAATATAATGGATAAACAAAAACCCTGCATAATTGCCTTTGTATAGGTCCCTCTACTGGACTCCAAAAGTTGCCTGAACAGATCGGTTGAAACTCGCAATGCACCAATATTCATAAATGAAGTTAGCAAAGCCGAACTGCCAAGAACTATTATTGGTACAAAAAATGGTTTGTCTGACCATTTATTAATGATAGTTACAATCGTACCATCATATCCGCCTAAGCGCATCGGAATGGAAAGCAGTGGAACAGACAAAAATAAGGGTACGAAGGCTAAGTTTAGCAAGATCGCTTCCTTCCAGTAACTAACGGCACCACCATAGTAAAAATAAAAGACATGACCGATTATAACCAGGACAAACGTAATCCTCCTTGGAGCTTTATTCATGAAAAAAAAGCAATAAAGAAAGGTGATGACAGCTGCGCTGACTATTAAGGTGTCATTTCCTGCTCCTAAAACCGAATAAACTAAGTAAATCGCGCCCAATAAAAATAATAAAGCTCCTCTAATTGAGCTTGCATACTGTAAACGTTCCGATAATAATTGTCGTTTCATTTCAATCTTCTCCAAACATACACTCCTCCTAGCTACTAAAAATAGATCTGCATTAAAATCGAAAGTGAGGACGTTACAATGAAAACTATCAGTGCAAAAAATAGATTGTGTTTAACAACTTGCATTGGACTCTCATTAATGGTCATGGCTACAATGTTTGCGTTCATTGTAAATGGGCTTGAAGCAGATCCAGTCAACGCTCCCCCCAGAATGGCTAACGCCAGCCATTCAGCCGATACATTCATAAATTGTAAACTTAATGTTTGCGTGGCTAAAACCACCACTAATTGAGGGATTATACCGATCCATGTCATTAAGAAAACGACAAATCCGATCACCAATAAAATAAACGGTCCAATCGTAATGCTTATGGAATATACGGTACCGTTAATCCAGTCGTTAATATGTGAATGAGCAATCACATTGATGAACACAGACATAGCGACAAACAATGCAACCTGAGGATATATATTTGGGACCGTCTCAATCAGACGCTTTTGCATATTTTTGCAGTAAGATTTCCCCTTTTGTAAGAACAAGGCCCAAATAAACGAATATGGAATAATCATCAATACAACAGCGTCCAGCATTGAAAATGTTAGCCAATGGCTTAAGCTCAAAATTATGACAATAAAAATAACAATATGCAGCAGAAAATAAATAAGACTCATTTTGGCCTTTGCAGACAAAATTTCATGGTCATTTTCTTCAACTAATAAATGTTCATTCACTTCTCCTTTTAAACGTCTAAAGCTTGACTGGATATCTAATAACAGAAATAAGATGGCTATAGTAAAAGTAAGCGGTAAAATAATCGATGCCTTTGCCCCGGTGCCGGTGATGGCAATGGTCGGCGCAGCAGCTACCGGTGTCCAAAAAAGAGTCATTATAAAAGGTCTTACATATGTGATGGATTGAAATTTATTAATAAATGAGGCTGGCAGCTTTTTCAGAAACTCTGATAAAGATGCCTGGATAGTTGGAATGGCAGGAGCTGTCATCACAGAACATAAAATAAACGTCACGATTGAAAAGGTTGCATACAAGCTTTTAAAGGAAGTGATTCTGCTTCTAAAGAAGCGATATATTTTTTGTGGATATTCGCCCAGTAAAACGGGAATGGACAATAAAGAAGCATAAGCTAACAGAACCAGAATATTGGTCATTCCTGAAAAGTAGGTTAATGCGTTCCATGTAAACAGATCGTTCAAATACATCACAATGAACGAAAACGATAGGGAAATTACGACAATGATTTGATAAAAAACTTGGATACCCTGAAGAGAAAGGATTAACGCGAAAAAACTGCAAATGCTTAAAATATAGTCCGAGTATTTGATAGGTAACACCAATTGAATAATATAGAAGATAAAAAGACAGTTAAAAACAATCGATCTAGCAAGATTTAAGATCACACCCATATCCAATTTCGAAACACTTTCTTTTGCCATCCTAACCTGGAGCATTCGTGCCATCACCTCTGTAATAGTGAAATCTCTTAACTTGTTTCAGCCATAAATAAAATGATTTATGAGGGTATCATAAATCATTTTAAAACTTTACCGTATTCCAAAGTACGATCTAACAACTTACTTGTCATAGCCCACAGCTATTTTTCCAGGCGATGGACGTTGTAACACAACTCAATAGACATTATGGGCAGGTCCTTTACCAGCGTTTTATATTCGGATGTTCTTCAATAGCAAAGAACGACCGAGTTTGGTCGTTTTCTTTGCTAATATTATCTTCTGTATTACAAAACACCGAAGACACCAAGAAGATGGATTCGCACACACTGGCAAAAATCTTTATCATCTTAATTAACTACAGCGAGACCATATTAGGCAACCACAATATAAGTTGTGGAAAGTATGTGATCAATGCCAATACAACCAATGATACAGCTAAAAATGGCCAGATTGCTTTTACCAGCGTTTCTATCTTCACTTCTGCAATGGATGATGCAACAAACAATCCCGCCCCAACTGGCGGAGTTAAACTACCAATTACGATGTTAAGACACATAACCACGCCTAGATGGATCGGATCAATATTAAACGCCATGGCAACAGGAATCAAAATCGGTGAAAGTAATATTAACGATGCAATGCCATCAAGAAACATCCCAACCAGCAATAAGAATAGGTTAACGATCAATAAAAATACAAGCGGGCTATCCGTTAACGTAACCATCCACTCTGTTATTAACTGCGGAATCCTTTCAAAGGTAAGCACTAATCCAAATAATTTGGCTGTGACGATTAACAATGTCACAGTAGCCGTTGTCGTCGCTGTATTTATCAGGATCTTGGGAAGTTCCTTCAACTTGAGCTCTCGGTAGAATAAAGCACCAGCAAGAATGGCAATTAAGCATGCAATTGCTGCAGATTCAGTAGCTGTAAAGATGCCGCTTAGAATGCCAACGATGATAATGACAGGGACAGACAATGCTGGGATCACTTGATAGAAAGAAGCCCTGATTTGCTTAAGGCTTTGCTTATCTGACTTAGGTAAATTATGCCGGTGGCCATAATAGATGATAAATAATATAAACGAAAGTGCCAAGAGGATGCCTGGCATGATGCCGGCTATGAACATTCTTCCTATAGAGGTTTCAGCATGAATACTGTAAATGATGAAAATCATGCTTGGCGGAATGATTGGTCCCAACATCGCCGCAGCAGCAGTAGTAGCTGTGCTAAATTCCCTTTGGTATCCTTCCTTTTCCATCGCCGGTACCATTACACGGCTCATCATCGCCGTTTGTGCTAAGGAAGAACCCAAAATGGAAGCTAAAAAAGTGTTTGCTACTACATTTACATAGGCTAATCCACCTTTATAATGGCCAACAATGGCCTTGGCAAAATTAATAAGTCTCGAGGTTATCCCTCCATAGTTCATTAATTCTCCAGCCAGCATAAATAACGGAATGGCCAGTAGGCTAAAGTTATCCACTCCTGAAAACAGCCTTTGGGGCACACTATCAAATAACCCATTATTCCCTGTTGAAAAGATATAAATGATACTTGTGGCGCCAAGGACGATGAAAATAGGAACTCTAAGGAATAACAAGCTGAAAAAGGAGAAGAAAACGGTCACTTACCCCACCACCTTCTTTGTCATATTTTTCCTTCTACCTCTAATCACTTCGTTCTGGCCCGATGACCTCACATTTTTCACACCATCCACAACGTCATGCAACAAAATCTCTAATGAATGAATAGTCATAAATGAAAAACCAACAGGAACACTCAAATAGGCGACAATCATGGGCATTTGTATGGCAATTGATTTTTCAAACAGTATGAAAGGAGACGCAACCCACCTTATTGAAATGAACACCATGCAGGCACAAAATAAAAACACAGTCAGGTTACAGATCAAAACGAGTGCGTTATAGGCATGTCCTGTGAATTTTTCCACGATAATACTTACAGCAGCAGATTGCTTCCCTTTCAATGTCATACTGCCGCCAACAAATGTTACCCAAGCTAATGCAAAAACGGACGTCTCTTCCGTCCAATGGAGTGGATTGTTGAAAAAATAACGAAAAAACACCCCGCTTGTTAGTGAAATAAGAACGGTTGAGAGTAAGACAATAACGAGAATTTTTTCTATTTCATAAATAAGGTTATTTATTTCAGAAAATATCTTCATGGTTTACCTCCTCAGCTGGATTTGGCTTCTTCTATAAACTCTTTTGTTAACGGGCTTTTATCTGAGTATTTTTTATAAATTTGTTCCGTTACATCCTGAAATGCTTTTAGACTGGATGGTTTGTGAATGTTAAGCCCCTCTTTTTTTAATAATTCCAGGTTCTCCACTGTTTCCTGGATCGCTAATTCATTTCCATAATCAATTGCGACTTTCATCGCTTCTTCAACAATGTTTTGATCGTCTTTAGATAAACTATCAAACTTAGCTTTACTCATAAGTACAGCCGCATTAAACGCAAATTGGTTTAGCAGAGTAAAATCTTCGCCTACCTCATAAAACTTTTGAGAATACGCCGAATCTGCACTTGCATTAACTCCATCCACTACCCCGGTTTGAAGTCCCTGGTATACTTCGGGCAGTGGCATTGGAACTGGACTAGCACCCAATGCATTATAAAAATCGTTAATGACCTCAGACCCTGGCGCCCTAATCTTTTTCCCTTTGAATTTCTCAGGTGAGTCCATAACGCCCGAATTCATTAAAATACTGTGACTCCCGGTAAATAGCCAATCCATGCCGACCAGGCCCTGCTCACTAAATAAATCTAACAACTGGTTTGCTGCTTCCGTATCTCTCATTTTGTTTGCATCACCAATATCTTCGAAGAGAAACGGCATTAACCAAGCATTCAGCTCTTTATTTCTGGAAGCTAGATATGCGGTGGTTATGTAGCCAAAATCAACTGATCCAGAAATCATTTGTTGGATCATATCGGCCTCAGGCCCAAGCTGGCTGGCAGGGAAAATTTCTAGTTTCATTCGTCCATCCGACCGTGTTTCAAGTTCCTCTTTGAACTTTTCAGCTGTTTTCGTCCATGAGTGCGTTGGTGCAACTATTGTTGTAAGTTTAAAATGATGTTCACCTTGGCCGGCAGATTGTACTTTAGTGTCTTGACTACTGCCTGCGCCACATGCAGTTGTAATGATGCTCGTCAGTAATAAGAATGAAAGGAAGATATTCACTTTAATTTTTTTCATGTGTTCCTCCATTTAATCATTTTTTAAAGTGGTTATAACCATAAGGAAACGCTTACAATTTCGTGCTTGCATAACTCTTTTACAACCATTTTTTGCTCTATACACGATGGTATGTCTGTTAAGAGGAACATCCTTCTACCATCAGAAGAATGCTCATTGCTCTCCAGTTTTTCAAAGCCAAGGGGAAACAGTAACAAGCAAAGGCTTCGGTTCGCCAACTCCTCCAGCAGTCTTTAAAGCCTGATCTGTTTGATCCAATGGATAGTTATGAGAGTTTAACAGGCAAAGAGGGAACTTATTTGACGCTATGCAATCTCTTGCCATGCTTACAGATTTATAACTATGGCCTCTAACCCCCTTTATAGTAAGGGTTTTATGGATCACCTCATCAATCTCCAAACCTGAAAGCACTTGATATTTATAGGCCCCTAAAATAATTTTCGCATTCTTATTTGCTACTGAAATAGCTTGTCTAATAGGCTCTGTTCCACCTGATGTTACATCAAGAACAATATCAACCATTTTCCCCCCGGTGATCGCATCTACAGTTTGATACATATCTTCCGTTTGAATATTAATTGTATGGTCAATCCCCAATTCTTTTGCCAACTCTAACCGATGGGCACTTGTTCTCCTCCCTGTAACAATGACTTCAGCTCCAACATATTTAGCGGCTAAAGCACATGCAAGCCCTTGCTGGCCAGGTCCCTGGATGAGCACCACTTTGCCGGGTCCTGCCCCTCCTTCAATACACATCCACTCAAATCCATTTGCCAGCGGTAATGTTATTGCTGCTTCCTCTGCTGGGACATGCTCAGGCATTTTATGAAAAACAGCATTGGGATGCAGATACATATACTGTGAAAATCCTCCATACAGAGATGGATTTTCTGAAAGAGGCGTCGCTCCATATCGTATACCTCTATACTTGGGATCTGTTGCGAGACAGGCTCGGTATTCTCCTGTTCTACAATGCTCACACTGGCCACAGGGAATGTATTCTTCCATGACAACCCTGTCTCCCTTTTTTACACCCCAATTTTTTGAAGCGAGTTCCCCTATTTCTTCGATATATCCCACAACATGATGCCCGAGAATTTTCGGCTCCAACTCGTGGTTATAGTAAGAAACATCCGTGCCGCAAACTCCAACAATTTCAACTCTCAGTATCCCATCGTTATCGGAAAGGGTTGGAATTTGGATTTCCATAAGTGCCGTTTTGTTTTTATCAACAGCTACTGCTGCCAGAGATTTTTCAATCATAATAACTCCTAGTCTATTTAAAGTTTTCTAAACAATTTCGACTTCCTGTGTGGTTAATTTCATTTGTTCTTTAGCACCTTCCTGGAATGGCAACCCCTTGGGAAGCAATACAGACGCTGAGCGAATATGATGCTGTTTTGGATCCAGTGCCTCTACTATTTCATTCTCATTTAATTGTTTTACAGCATTCAGCAATCTTCTTCGTGCTTTTATGATTGCAGTATCGCTGGTTCCCAGTTTTTCCAATGAACGATCTGTAATAGACCCAGCACTTTCTTGTATTGCTTGATCTTCCATTCCGACCCCTTTGATTCCGATAAACGATTTTCCATTTTTTTGTAACTCTCTATCTAGTAAGTATCCATTATCTTTGTTTGCCACCGGACGGAAAGTACCAGGAATAAGTTCAGCATGTATACCTTCTCCCGCTTTCATCTGCTCAATTTCTTCTTGCTCCAAAGGACGATCAGTTGTCCAGCTCCAGCTCCACGTCATACAATTTTCATCATCAATTGGAACCCAGGCATGGCCTCCTCGAGGTGCTCCTGCAAAAGGTGGAATCATTGTATACCATGGCATAAGAAACTGAGTAATTCTCCAATAATAGTGTTCGTCATCAGCATTTCTTCTGGCGCCTATAAGCATACCGTATTCAGTGTCCACCACTTCAAATTTAGGTGAAGTGTCTTTGGCCAGTAAATGTGGACTATTACTTTTTTTTGAAACACCTAATCCACCCACTGAGCCAGAGTGAAGGATGGATACATGACTTGAATCTATTCCACCTTCTAATGCTTGAAAATAGTTACACTCCTGAATTTTTTTGGATACAAACCGATGACTATCAGGCACCAGCATCCATTCTTGTTCCGGTAATGCTGGTTTATGTTCTGGTGGTCCCATGTATGTCCAAATGACCCCGGCAATTTCCTCGCAAGGATAGGATTTAATTTTAATCCTGTCCTTAAAAATACTATCCTTTGGTTCTGATGGCATATCCACACAATTCCCATTGGTATCGAACTGCCAACCATGATAAACACACCGCAAGCCACATTGCTCATTCCGGCCATAAAACAGGGATACTCTGCGATGTGGACAATATTCATCGATCAAGCCAATATTTCCATCTGAGTCCCGGAATGCAATCAATTCTTCACTTAACAATTTTACTCGGACAGGCGGACAATCATTTTCTGGTAGTTCTTCTGAGAGAAGAGCTGGAATCCAATGTCTTCTAAAATATTTTCCCATGTCAGTATCAGTGCCAGTACGCGTTAACAAATAGTTATCAGCTTTAGATAGCATTTTGAAGTAACCCCCTACCTTTTTGTGAGTCAAGATTATTATCAGTATATTTTGCAAATTCTTTATTTTCAAATTGATTTTTTTAATAAACACTATTTAAAACTTCTATACCGTAAAAAACTATTTTCATCTCCCGCGGAAAAATCTGAAAGATACTGAATTATCTTCTCGTTGCGTTTTTTAATGAATATTAAGATTTTCAATAGCGATATAGAATTTTTTCATTTGAATATTCAGAAATATAGAATTAAACTGAGTTTATAAATACTATTTAGAGGAGGACAGTAAGTTATGATTCAAAAATATAATGACGAAATGATCATATCCTATTACAAAAATAAAACCGTGGCTATACTGGGATACCGATCTAACGGTGGTCAACAGAGAGCCAAATTATTAAGAGATAATGGTATAAAAGTGTTGATAGGACTGCGAGTAGGAGATGAATATTGGGGACAGGCAGTAAATGATGGCTTCAATGTATACCCTGTTTGGGAGGCAGCGGAACAGGCTGAGGTTGCTCAAGTTTGGTGACAGATGAAGGCTTCCTGCTACGTTCCTGCTGAGTTATAAGAACAATTTAGAGAAAGAATTACACCAAAGATTAGAAATAGAAAGAGGGTTTATAAGCAGTGAAATCGGAAGGAAAATCTGATTATCAGCTTTCTTCGGTTAATAACGCCCTTCGTCTTTTAAAAAGTTTTTCCAAAGACGAACCAGAGAAAAAAGTAACGGATTTAGCCGCTTCCCTGGGCTTATCTAAAAGTACGGTAAGCCGGCTCCTGTCGACTCTCGCAAGACAGGGCTTTGTGCTAAAAGATGCAGATACTAGAAAATATCGGTTGGGTCTATCGATTCTTCAATTAAACTCCATTATGACCTCGAATCTTGAAATCTACCAAGAATCAATGCAAACCCGGCAAAAACTTGTCACTGAGGTTGATGAAATCCTCAATTTGTAGCTCGGGAAGGATCACATTGTTCAGATTTAACAGGTACATGACGATACCCAGTACATATTCTATCCCGTGTTGTAACTGCAAACCTGCTGCATTGTACATGCCTGGCAAAGTGATCCTTACATTTCAGGGTGAGGACTTTACGCAAGACAATATTGACAAGATTTACGTTTAAAAACAAGAACCGAAATCGTTACTATTGATATTTCAATCAGTCTATAATTTTAAGTTATTCTAAAAAAATCCACGGATATTATTAGCATTCAATTGCGCCTCGACTTCCATTGAACCTCTCTTTTTCATCTGTACAAAAAGCACTGGATGAAAATCTAACAGCCTCGTCACTCTTTTTAGATTTAAAATAATTTTCCACATCCCACGATAATAAGCATGATAATAATCATTCCAAACTGCTTACATCTTTTCAAAGTCAATATCCCGTTTCGAGATTTTCGAAAATTACTCATTCCCTTACTACCTGATATGTCCCATATGGTTTCATCTATATTCAGGTTGGAATTAAAAACAGAACTTTTTTACCAGATTATTCTTTAATTTTCTTTTGATTTAGTAAATTTCTATAAGTTTAGAATCAGCAATTCATTTGCGGAAGCAGATAAAGTATAATTTTACAATACCGATCATTTGAAAATAAGGGGATGTAGACACGGATATGACTATTGAATTGCCATATAAAGACGCGACTGTTTCTTATCAAGTTTTAACACAGTCAGATGATCGTCTGTTTAAGGAGGCGGCTGCGTGTCTTGCTGACACCTTTACTGGCGTAAAACTAGGCGCTAGCATCATCAGGGAGCCGATGTGTTATACAAGGCATATTTTAAAAGATGACTTTGAAAATTTCGTTCTCGACTATCTTAACCATGTTGTCGAGCAGGGATATTGTTTTATTGCAACCGATGATAAAACCGGTATGGTAATCGGTGTTTATGCTTGCGAAATTTTTGATCCTGCAGAAACTGAAGCGCCTGTTTTTGAAGGAAGCTTTGAGCCTTTTAACCGGATTATCGAATTGCTTGGCGATTTAGATTCGAGGTTTATTGAAACCCTTGTACAGAGATTGGGAAGAATGCCGAAAAAAGATGAGTATTTGCATGCATTTATGCTCGGTGTCCGTACAGAAGATAATAGAAAACAGATTGCCAACCAGCTAATCCAAATGTCGTTGGACAAGGCGGAAATGAACGGGTTTAAAGGCTGCTTTCTGGAGGCGACCAGTTTTAAGTCACAAGTTTTGCTCACAAAGTATTTCGACTTTTATGTGCCTGTAGATACTGTCAATATGCCGATCCAGACAATATATGCTGAGACCTCCGTGTTTAAAACTATACCAGCGGAGGTTGGGAACAGCTGTCAAATTCTTTACAAGCCTTTAAATGGTACCGATAAAATCTAAGAATCTCTTGAACTACCCACCACTTATTTTTCTAACGAAAATTTGAAGTGGGGGATTCCTGCGAACACCAGTGTATCCACCAGTTTTTTAGAGGCTCTACCCGTCGTCCCGACGGTGATTGCTTAATATCTTGTACGTTGGCTTGCCACACGTTCTACTTTAGCATGGTTTTCGCAACTTCGGTACGTGTGGATACGAATTAGAACGTTGAAGATTTTACCTAGCAGACGTTTTTCCTGCTAGAACTCCCTATCTTCAGTTTTCAAAGAACAGCTTACGAGTATATATAGTACATTTGTTCGTTTTTTCAACAACTTTGGCTATCGCCAACCGACATTCATCTCCCACCTATTCATTGGGCTTCGCCCTTCCCATTCCTTGAGGTGGGAGTCTTCTGTCGGGAAATGATAAAAATCACGTTGGAAGTTTTCAGATGGATCTCGCAGGAAGCTGGTTCCCGTTAGTCGCATTTATCCCATTCATTCTGTATCTGGGAATATTTATTTTCGGCATTTGGTTTGCAATAACGTTAATCCGTACGTTAAAGGAAAAAAACCAAATTCTTAAAGAAATCGCCATGAATATCGAACAAAGAAACAAAGAATAGCCATAAATCATTTTTACACATACGAAAGAGGCTTCCCGCATGAACTCAAAGGAAGCCTCCTTTTTTATTAAGTATGAAACGACCTGGTAAACTCTATTCCACAAGGGTGTTTAGATTTCAGTCCGCCCATTATGTATGGGAATTACATACTCATCTTTTGTTTTCGCATAAAAAACATCTATATAAGAATTATTGATTTGCGGGCTTTGATAGTTTAGAAATAGATAGCTTTTCTCGCCAATTATTAATCTTTTCCTATATCGGATTCATAAGGACATTTCTGTAGTATTCCCTATTAGTTGTGGCCTTCATGAATCCTATGAAGAACACTTTGCCTATTTTCCGAATGAGTTTTGGACTTCATGAGCCCTATGAAGACCTCTTTGCCTATGTTTCGAATGAGTTTTGTCCTTCGTAGCCATAAAAGCACCCGCTCTCTTAGCCCATCTCAAGATAGCTGAAAAATGTTAAATTCAAGTTGTATAGATCACTAACTGAATTCCTGTTTTGATGTTGTTTTTTCTGATTTTGCCTGTTTTTCGTCATTTTCAGCCCACGACCATGAAACATCTGGCCGAGGATGTATAGGTCCTCGCATAAGTTCGTCAGTATTCTGATCATTGTCACCCTTTAGCATTTTTTTCCTGTTATCTGGCAATAAACTCACCTCCCATGGATTAGCTATATTGTTTTGGCAAGTTTTATACGGCAGACAGAACAGCGCGCCGATTTCGTATTAGATTGAAGGACTTGCTTCTATTTCAGCTTACTGTTTTACGATGTGACATGCAGGCATATCCGTCTTTACCGCTTTTTGCTTGGCCATGAGTTTGTTAGTATAACCTCGGATTGGCATGCTATGCTTGTATGGATGTTTCATTGAATCACTGCTCCCATTGTTTTGTGTTATAACTGGAGCAGGTGGACCAAACAAATAAAAACTCGCTAAATATTCACAAGCTTTCATTCAGTGCCCTCACGGATGTTCCGCAGGATGCGGCGTTGTAATAGTATGGTTCCATAAGCCAAGTTGGCCCTTGGCTGGAATGTACTTATCTAATTTTTTTATATGTTGGATTTCCCATGCAAGCCGCCCCTCACTAAAATTCCCAAAGTAGTATTCAATGCCAGTGACTAATCGTCCATCATCTAGCCTAGCTGATGCTCCTGTATCTAAAATTACTTTAATGCAATCAGATAAATGACTGGTTGCTAATATTACCCCGATTGGCAAATTCTTTGCTGTGTATCCATGCTTTGCAAGCAAAGAGCAAATAGGTTCTTGCCTACATGCGAATTTGTCTATTTTTTTGCTTGAGTGTATAGCTAGCTGGCCGCGGTGTTTAGTGCTCCAAGATCTTGTTTCAAATTGTTTTACACCCAGCACAATTAACATCGCCCAAGGTTGCATAATAGATAGGACTTTCACTTTCCACTCCTTTCAGTGATAACACACTGCACGACCCTTTGCATGGAATGTTTAAATTCCCTACAAAAATATTTGCTATTTATTTATTGTTGACCAAGTTATCGATATCTGAAAATGCAGAGGGTTATTCAATAAACAACTCAAATAAAAGCACCGGCTGAGAACTGGGAAAAGGATTGCCAACACGATGTTATTATGGTTACCCATCTTATCAACAAATATCATTTCAGTTTATGCCGTATAAACCAAGCCGATCGTGGCGTTTGACTTCAATAAATAGAATGACAAAGCCACATGACCTTTTATCAGATATGCGGCTTGTTTAATCGATATTCGATTATTGTAAAACGGAGTATCAATGAACTCGCGTTTACGATACAGTGGGAGTCAGGTAATCTTCCAGTGCCTGTTGCAGTGTAGCTTTTGTTTCTGCTTTATTTTCAAACGTTAACCCGAGTTTGGTGATTGTCCTTACGATTTCAGGACGCAGCCCTGTGATTACACACTCACACCCCATCATATTCGCTCCGTCGATAGTCCTCATCATGTGGTGGATAACTTCAGTCTCCATTTGCGCGATTCCTGAGAGATCCATCACCAAGGTCTGAATCCGCAGCCTTGCAATTTCCATTAATGCTTTCTCTTCTATCGTATTCGATCTAAACAAGTCAATTTTCCCTATTAAAGGCAGAACACATACTTTTGGGCTAATAGGAATAATTGGAACAGAAAGATCTTCCACCATCGCCTGCTGCGATTTAATCAAATCGTCTTTAAACTTAGAGTAACTCAGAAAAAAACCGTTCAAGAACTGGTCGATTCGGTCATTGACTTGTCGTTCGAGCTCAAAAAAATTTTCATGAGACGGTTTATTCTCACTGTCCACATCAAATCGTTCCAGGAAGTACCATACCGTCCTGCGGATGGCTTGAACCCATTCAAGCTTAAAGGCTAACGTCAAATTATGTTTGGCCCACGAAACGCCTTCCATTCTGGCGAACTCATTCAATGATTCATTTTGCTCACCGATTGAATACATTACTAACTTATGTGCGTTATTCAAGAGGTCGATGTTTCCGACTAACAAAATTTCTTCAATCTTTTCACGCACATTACCTGCTTCGCTCAACAGTTTCTCTTGAAAATCGTTACTATTATTACTGAAATATTCTGCATATTGTTTTTCCATGGTTAGCCCCATTTGGTACACTCCTATTCCGCATTATCAACTTGGTAATAGTTTTCTTCTATTGTATCAACTATTTGATAGACGGACCATTATTAAGTGTTACGTCTCGAGTTTGACTTCTTCTAAAAGTTGAACTAGTAGACTATTACACACTATCTCCGAAACCGAAAAAGAGCAGCTCAGCCTGCGTTCACGTTGAATATAAATAAAGCCTTCTCGACGAGAGAAGGCTTTATCTACGCGCATATTTATTTAACTTCGACTGTTGTTTCTTTATGATCATGTATTTCTTCGCCTTTTTCAACATGAATTTTCAAGTGATAAACACCAGGAGATGAAAAAGATGTATTCACAAAATAATCACCATTACTTGCTTCGCTTGCATCTATGAACTCATGCTTCTCCTCATTTTCCTTCCATAGTTCAAACCGAACATTCGCTTGTGTTAAAGGCTGATTTTCGCTTTGAATATTGGCAGATAAATCAACATCTTCATTAACAGAGACGATAGTTGGAACACTAATGCTGATGGAAGCACTGCTATGATGGTGATCTTCCGCAGCATGTTCATCATCATGCTCTCGAGCTTGCTCTTCATGATGATGCTCCTCTGCAGATTCTTGATGTTGGTGGTCTTTTGCGCTTTCCTTCTGTTCAGCTTCATTTTGTTTGCTAGGTTGATTTGCTTCATTTGAACAACCTGCCAGTATTATAAATAAAGAAAATAATGAGAACAGTAACGTCTTCATGATAGTCATCCTTGCCTAGCTTAGTAGCATTACATTTTTAACATACACATGTTAATTATAACAAAAATCACTTTTAAAAACTGTGTGTTCTGTGAACAAGGGCAATAAACCTTATAATGAAAACAATCCTGTCCCTGAGTGCGGGGATTGTTATGTTTTAGAACGACAATGCAGAACATAAAAAAGAATGCCACCGAAAAGATTAACAATCATTTCGGGAGCATTCTCAGTATGACAAACTCGCAATAAATGTGATAAAAATGTGATTTATTTCGGATTTAGGAGTTTAAAAACACCCCTCAACCCTTGATGTATCAACGTTTCACAGAACGTTATTACATCATGCCGCCCATTCCACCCATGCCGCCCATGTCAGGCATTCCGCCGCCTGCACCAGCTGGCTCCGGCTTGTCAGCAACAACAGCTTCTGTTGTTAAGAACATAGCCGCTACAGATCCAGCATTTTGAAGAGCTGAACGTGTAACTTTGGTTGGGTCAACGATACCAGCTTCGATCATATTTACCCATTGGCCAGTAGCAGCGTTAAAGCCTGTTCCGATTTCTTCACGCTTTAAGCGCTCAACGATAACTGATCCTTCAAGGCCGGCATTGTGAGCGATCTGGCGTACAGGCTCTTCGATTGCGCGCAATACGATGCTGACACCTGTTGCTTCGTCACCTTCAGCATTAATAGCTGCAACTTGGTTGTACACGTTTAGAAGCGCTACTCCACCACCGGATACAATACCTTCTTCAACAGCAGCACGAGTAGAGTTCAAAGCATCTTCAATGCGAAGCTTGCGCTCTTTAAGCTCAGTTTCAGTAGCTGCACCAACTTTAACAACCGCTACTCCGCCAGCTAACTTAGCAAGGCGCTCTTGTAATTTTTCACGGTCGAATTCAGAAGTTGTTTCTTCCATTTGAACGCGGATTTGATTGACGCGAGCCGCGATTTGAGCAGATTCCCCTGCACCTTCAACGATTGTTGTGTTTTCTTTTGAAACAACGACTTTAGAAGCGCGTCCTAAAGATTCAATTGTTGCAGATTTAAGGTCACGGCCAAGCTCTTCAGTGATCACTTCACCGCCAGTCAGGATCGCGATATCTTCAAGCATTGCTTTACGGCGGTCACCGAAGCCAGGAGCTTTAACAGCAACTGCATTGAATGTTCCGCGAAGCTTGTTTACTACTAATGTAGCAAGAGCTTCCCCTTCGACATCTTCAGCAACAAGCAATAAAGGCTTACCTTGTTGAACCACTTGCTCAAGAACAGGGAGGATTTCCTGGATGCTTGCGATCTTCTTGTCAGTGATCAAGATGTATGGATTATCAAGAACAGCTTCCATTTTATCTGAATCAGTAACCATGTAAGGAGAAGCATATCCACGGTCGAACTGCATACCTTCCACGACGTCCAATTCAGTTGTGAAGCCTTTTGATTCTTCAATTGTGATAACACCGTCATTGCCAACGCGTTCCATTGCTTCTGCGATTAATTGGCCGACTTCGTTGTCATCAGCAGAAATAGCAGCAACCTGAGCAATTGAAGCTTTTCCTTCGATTGGCTTGGAAATAGCTTTTAATTCTTCGATTGCAGTGTTAACCGCCTTCTCAATCCCTTTACGGATACCCATTGGGTTAGCGCCTGCAGTTACGTTTTTAAGACCTTCGCGAATCATCGCTTGAGCAAGTACTGTAGCTGTAGTTGTCCCGTCACCGGCAACATCATTCGTTTTGCTGGCAACTTCAGCAACCAGCTTAGCACCCATGTTTTCAAAAGCATCTTCTAATTCAATTTCTTTTGCGATTGTTACGCCGTCATTTGTGATAAGCGGAGAACCGAACTTTTTCTCAAGAACCACGTTGCGTCCCTTTGGCCCAAGAGTTACTTTTACTGCGTTTGCAAGAGCGTCGACTCCGCGAAGCATTGCGCGGCGAGCGTCTTCACTAAATTTAATGTCTTTTGCCATTTGTAAAAACCTCCTCAAATATTGATGAATGATATAATCTTCAAATTATCCTGGATGGAGCTTACTTGCCGACTACAGCAAGAACATCATTTTCGCGAAGAATTAAATATTCATTACCTTCGTATTTTACTTCTGTACCAGCATATTTTGAGAAGATAATGCGGTCGCCCACAGACACTTCCAGGGCAGCGCGTTCGCCGTTAGGAAGATCGCGGCCAGTACCTACAGCAATAACTTTTCCTTCTGAAGGCTTCTCTTTCGCTGAATCCGGTAATACGATACCGCTTGCAGTTTTTTCTTCACTTTCAACAAGCTCAATAACAATACGGTCACCTAATGGCTTTAACAAGTGAAACAACCTCCTCTAAATAAATATGTAATATTGTTTTTATTAGCACTCTTACCAACCGAGTGCTAACACAATTATTATAATAATTAATTCATTTCTTTTTTGCAAGCAGGAACCTTGAAAATTTTAAAAGAAAATGCGATATCCATTTATGATGTCATTAAGCATTGAATTAAGGGCATTCTAAATAGGCAAAATCATAATGGCGAAAACCTTAACAGTATATAACAGTTTACCGTATTTATGCTCGTTACAAAAATCGCGATTCCAACCCTTACTGTTTGAAACATTAGACCGATTATTAGTAAAATAGAACGGAGTATATTTTCGTACCATAAAGGAGTTATTTTGATTGAAGAAGGAATACTGGATAATTTTAATTGCATATATTACGATGCAGGTTTCCAGCCTGGCAGGCGTTCCCCTTGTCGTTTATATAGGTTTACTTCTTGGAAATAGTCGCGCGGAAATGCAGCAATTAGCGATTCCTTACTGGATTGTGATCAGTTTTTCGCTAACGCTGTTGATTGTTCTCTTTTTATTGAGAAATGACAGGAAATTAGAGCTCAATGATGAACGGCACTTAGCCTCGCCTATTGTCTCAATTGCATGGGCAGTGGGTGGAATCTTTATAGCACTTTTTGCCCAATCATTTGCCGCTACAATTGAAAGCATCTTTGGGATCGAAGTGGGCTCTGAAAACACTCAGCAAATTCTCGGATTAATTGAAACCTTTCCAATTGTGATTATCGTGAGTTCGATCATCGGACCGATACTTGAAGAAATTGTTTTCAGGAAAATTTTATTCGGTTCGCTCTATAAAAGGATGAACTTCTTTTTTGCCGCTCTAATCAGCTCAGTCATTTTTGCTGTCGCCCACTTTGAGCTTGAGCATATTCTTCTGTACTCCGCCATGGGTTTCACGTTCGCTTTTCTCTATGTGAAAACGAAAAGAATACTCGTACCGATATTTGCCCATGTCGCCATGAATACTCTTGTTGTCGTGATTCAGCTTAATCAGGGCAAACTGGAAAAATGGCTTCAGGATGCAGAACAAATTCAAAGCTTTATTGGAGGATTTTAAATGAGGCAGTCTCCCTTAGGTTCAGGGATTATCTACATTGTACTAGGATTGTTGTTCACCTATTTTGCGGTCCAAAGAGTCCATGAACATGGCTGGGGATTTGTCAGCTATTTACTTGTTCTATTAGCGACTTTTGACTTTGGGTCAGGACTGAGAATGGTTGTCCTGCACTTCAAAATACAAAAAGTTAAAAAACAACAGTAACGTCGTTCTGCGTTAACCAGGATAAGCCTCCTTCGATGTGAAAGAGGCTTTTCTTATGCTTATTTTCTAGCCATTGTATTTTTTCTAATAGCTTGTTCTTCGATAACCCTATTCTTCTGTTTCTGTCGGGTAATGCTTTAAAAAGTAGACGAGCGACTGCAATTCAACCGCCAAATCTATATGATGAACGCGGATCGCAGCCGGGACATTTAATCTGGCTGGAGTAAAGTTTAATATCCCTTTTACATTGGCCTGGACAAGCCTGTCCGTAATCGGTTGAGCAACAGGGGCCGGGACAGTTAAAATGGCAACCTGGATATCGGCTGCAACGATTTGTTTATCCATGTCATCCATGTGAAAGATGGGAACCTCTCCAATAGTTTTACCCACTTTACCCTCATCGACATCAAAAGCAACCTCGATTTTCGTGTTATTATTTTTAAGGAAGTTGTAATGCAAAAAGGCAGTTCCCAAATTCCCAACTCCAATTAAGGCCACCTTTGTTAACTCATCCTGGTCAAGTGTCTTCCGGAAAAAAGATAATAAATAGTTAACATTATATCCGTAACCTTTTTTGCCTAATGCACCAAAGTAGGAAAAATCCCTGCGGATTGTTGCCGAATCAACCTTCACAGCCTCACTCAATTCGGCAGAGGAAACTCTCTGTTTTCCCGATGAATGCAAATTTTTTAAAAACCGGTAGTATAAAGGCAGCCGTTTAGCGGTTGCCTGTGGAATTTTCACCGTTTCATTCGCCAATGTGATCCCCACCCTCTTATGTTTAAGCTATATTTTATCTTTTCTAAAAAAATCACCGTTTTTTCCACCCGTTTTTTCAACTAAGTATGTTTTGCCGATAACCATGCCTTTATCGACTGCTTTGCACATGTCATAAACGGTTAATGCGCAAGCAGCAGCAGCTGTTAGCGCTTCCATTTCAACTCCTGTACTTCCTTTTGTTTTTACGGTAACATGAATAGATAGACTATAATTCTCTTGTTCGTTTTCCCACGCAAAAGCGATATCAATCCCTGTTAGTGGAATGGGATGGCACATTGGGATGATCTCCGCGGTTTTTTTCGCTGCCATGATTCCAGCGACCTGGGCTACTGCCAGGACATCACCCTTTTTCACTTCATTGCGGGTAATTTGTTCATATATAACCTGGTTTACGGTTATGTTTGAACGGGCGATTGCCGTTCGGACCGTTTCCGGCTTGCTGCTTACATCGACCATCTTCGCTCTTCCTTCTTCATTAAAATGAGTAAAATCCGACATTTTCTCTACACCTCACAACAAAATCATACACTATTTTGACATTTTTGTGTAAACTTTGTACTATTTTTCACAAAATCACTGTTATTGCTCACCCTCTGTGAATGCGATACACTATTTCTAAGGCAATTGAGGTGAAAACAAATGATATTACTACAGGTTAACCAACTATCAAAATATTTTGGCGCCGATCTTATTTTATCGAATATAAAGCTTGAATTACAAACGCGTGATCGAATTGCTCTTGTTGGCAGAAACGGAGCCGGAAAGTCCACGCTATTAAAAATTATCGCCGGCCGGATGTCGTATGATCAAGGCGAGATCATCAAGCCGAAAGGAGTTTCGATTGGATACCTGGCACAAGACAGCGGTTTAGAATCCGCGATGTCGATTTGGGATGAAATGTTAACTGTATTTGATCCGCTCAGGAAAATGGAAACAGAGCTGCGCAGCCTCGAGGCGAAGATGTCTGACCCTTCCACGCTAGAAGATTCGCGGCTTTATAACAAAATCCTTAATGAATATGACCAACTGCAGCTGCAATTTAAAGAAGATGGCGGCTATCAATACGAAGCTGATATTCGATCTGTTTTGCACGGACTAAACTTTCAATCCTTTGATTATACAACTAAAATTTCAAGCTTAAGTGGGGGGCAAAAAACGCGTCTGGCACTTGGAAAGCTGTTATTAAAAAAACCTGATATCTTAATTTTGGACGAGCCAACGAACCATCTAGATATTGATACCCTGTCATGGCTCGAGCAATATCTTCAAGGTTATGAGGGAGCCATTCTGATCGTTTCACATGACCGCTACTTTTTAGATAAAGTGGTCAATCAGGTCCATGAGTTATCCCGTATGCACATCCAGAAGTATTTAGGAAACTACAGCGTTTACCTGGAGAAAAATGCAGAGATGTACGAGCAACAAATGAAACAATTCGAAAAACAGCAAGATGAAATTGCAAAGCTGCAGGAATTTGTACAGCGCAACCTTGCGAGGGCCTCAACGACAAAAAGGGCGCAAAGCCGCCGAAAAAAGTTGGAGAAGATGGACGTTATGGACAGGCCCCTCGGGGACGAAAAGTCTGCTTCTTTTTCGTTTGATATTGAGCGCCAAAGCGGCAACGACGTATTAAAAGCAGAGAATGTTGCAATTGGGTATGGGAATGAAAAAGTCTCTGAGGCCATCTCGTTCAGGCTAACCAGAGGTGAAAGCATTGCTTTGGTTGGGCCAAATGGAGTCGGAAAGTCAACTCTTCTAAAAACGATCGTTAAGAAGCTCCCAGCGCTGGCCGGCGACATCCATTACGGTTCAAATGTTTCAATCGGTTATTATGATCAGGAACAAGCAGAATTAACCTCGAATAAACGAGTCCTTAATGAATTGTGGGATGAATACCCATCTATGAATGAAAAAGAAATCAGGACAATCCTCGGCAATTTCTTATTTACAGGTGACGATGTGTTAAAAACCGTGTCAACCTTGAGCGGCGGCCAAAAAGCAAGGCTCGCCCTCGCCAAATTAATGATCGAAAATGCCAACTTTTTAATTCTCGATGAGCCGACAAACCATCTTGACCTGGACAGCAAAGAGATTCTGGAGAACGCCCTTGTCGATTACCCGGGAACGATTCTATTTGTTTCCCATGATCGTTATTTTATCAACCGTATTGCAACGAAAGTGATTGAACTGGATAAACATGGTGCTAGCGAATTTCTTGGAGATTACGATTACTTTATCGAGAAAAAACAGGAGATAAAAGAGCTGCGCGCCCTTGAGGAGAAAGAAAAAGGCTTTGCCGATGCCACACCTGCGAAGCAGGATAAAAATGCTTTTCGCCAGGATAAAGAAGCCAAAAAACTTGAGCGCCAGCGGATGAGAAGAATCGAAGAGATTGAAGAGACGATTGAAAAGCTGGAAGAGAAAATTAGCGAAAATGAACAGCTCTTATGCGAGCCAAATATTTATCAGGATCACGAGAAGGTTTTAGAAATCAACGGAGAAAATAATTTAGCCAAAATTCAGCTTGAAGCGTTAATGGAAGAATGGGCTGAATTAGCAGAAAATTAATATAAGGGTGTCCCAAAAACATAATTTGGGATGCCCTTTTCTCGTTATCTATATTGTGATTTTTAAATTTTAATTTATACACAACTTTATCCACAAGTCTTCTCTTTGTTTCATGAGCATTAGTGAGTTTTTCCACATTATCCACAAAACTCAGCCGATTTATCCACATTTTTCACAGGTCAACAAACAATAAGGGCTACTTATCCACAATAAAACTCCCATTACAGGGAGTTTCCGTTTATTCATTGTGGATAGCTAGATCTAAACTTGGATTGGCATTCAAAGCTAAATTAGCCCTGATCCCTTTTTCATTTAAAATACTTCCAGCTGCTGCAATCATCGCTGCATTATCGGTACATAAAGACAATGGTGGAATCACTAATTCCACTTCCGGTATTTCATTAAATGCTCCACTGAGCCTGTTTCGTAGTCCCTTATTGGCCGCCACACCCCCAGCCAGTAAGACCTGCTTTACATGAAACTCTTTAACTGCGGCGAGGGTCTTTGTGACGAGCACGTCAATGACGCTCTCCTGAAAACTCGCAGCGAGATCTTCAGGGGCAATGTTCTCACCCCGCTGTTCAGCGTTATGAACGGCATTAATAACAGCAGACTTCAAGCCGCTAAAACTAAAATCGTATGAGCCTTCTTCAAGCCATGCCCTTGGAAGATTGATTGTCGGCCTGCCTTGGTGTGCCAGCCGGTCAATGTGGGGCCCACCCGGATAGGGCAGCTTCAATGTTCTTGCTACTTTATCATAGGCTTCACCTGCAGCATCATCTCTCGTTTCACCAATCACTTCAAAATGGCCATGCTCTTTCATATATACGAGTTCGGTATGGCCTCCGGAAACAACCAGGGAAACAAGAGGAAATTTCATTTCTGCAACAAGGCGATTAGCATAAATATGCCCGGCAATATGGTGCACACCTATCAAAGGTATCCCATGGGCAAACGCAAGTGCTTTTGCAGTATTTACTCCAACAAGCAGTGCGCCGACTAGCCCGGGCCCTTCGGTTACAGCGATCGCATCAAGATCTTCAAACCCGAGGCCTGCCTGGTCCATGGCTTCTTCTAACACAAGCGTTATTTGTTCCACATGGTGGCGCGAGGCAATTTCAGGTACTACCCCACCGAATCTTTTATGGCTTTCAATTTGCGAGGCCACGACATTCGCTACGATTTCGGTGCCATTCTTTACGATCGCTACTGCTGTTTCATCACAGCTCGTTTCAATGCCCATTATCCACTTGTCTTTTTTCATGTTAAATTCACCCACATTACTAATGCATCCTCTTGGTTATCCGTATAGTAATTTTTTCTGATTGCGCCATCCTGAAAACCAAGCTTCCGGTAAAGAGATTGAGCAACATCATTAGAAACCCGAACCTCAAGCGTCATGGTGCGGGCTCCAAGCTCCTTCGCTACACTGAACATCTTTAACATGAGAGCTTCGCCGAGCTTTTTTCCACGATAACCCGGAAGCAGCGCTACGTTTGTGATATGTGCTTCATCGACAACAATCCAGGCTCCACAGTAGCCGACTATCTGGTTGCCATCTTCTAAAACAATGTAAACAGCAAACTGGTTGGTCGCTATCTCATTAATAAAGGCTTCACGGCTCCACGGAGTGGAAAACGATTCATGTTCAATTATTAATACCTGGTCAATGTCCTCTTCTTTCATAAAACGAAACGATAAAGACTCATCCATGTTTTCATAACCTTCTATCCCTTAATTTTGCTTATTTCTCTCCAACCAATTTGCTTCTGCCTCCGCCAACCGAATGTAATTGGGGACGAACGAATGAACCTCTTCACCTTGCCGAAGACTCCCCAACAATGCAAGCTCAGAAGGCCGTGGATTAAGCTCGGTGATTTCCGCAAAAACAGCCTGTCTGCCTAAAATCTCTTGAATAATTGATTGATGGAGCGGGAGATCATTCCCTGTGAAGAGAATTTGATCATTTAAGTTCTTGAGCTGATTAGCCCAATCAACACTTAAAACAAGTTGATCTTTTTGCAGCGTGATCGGTTTTCCGTTTTTAAAATGATACAATCCAGTATAAATCTGTCCCCTGCGCGCATCAAACAGCGGTGACACAGCACCGTTAAAATATCGTCCCGCAGAAGCAGCCAATACCTCGAGGCTCGATACCCCGACCATTGGAATCTTTAACGTCCATGCCAGAGTCTTTGCTATCGATACCCCAATCCTGACACCCGTGTAGGAACCAGGTCCTTTCGCGACAACAATCTTCGTTAAATCCGATGGCCGTAAATCACACTCGTTCATCAGCTCTTCGATTGCTGGCATAACCCGGACAGAATGATTTTTCTTAAGGTTGGTAATATATTCACCAATTACTTTACATTCATCAAGAAGCGCCACTCCCAATATATAATTAGAAGTATCAATTGCTAATACCTTCATTTGAAAATCTCCTTGCATATTTCCTCATAATGCTGTCCCTTCGGCTCCAATACGATTCTTCTTTCATTGTTCCCAACATGGTATAAAAAAATGGTCAACATCTCTTCAGGTAACTGATCGCGAATGAGGTGCGCCCATTCGACAACGGTTACACCATCACCTTCAAAATATTCATCAAAGCCCAAGTCTTCAAATTCATTTTCTACCCGGTAAACGTCCATATGATACAAAGGAATTCTCCCTTGATATTCTTTAATAATGGTAAAAGTCGGACTATTAACGGTTCTTGTAATTCCCAAGCCGGATGCCAGCCCTTTAGTGAAGGTCGTTTTCCCGGCTCCCAGGTCCCCTTCAAGTGCAATAACATCACCTGGTTGAAGCAGCCCGCCTAATTGCTTGGAAAACTCCGCAGTATCTTCAGGTTTTACTGATAAAAACTCATACCGGTCCATCGTCTGATCACCTATTTCATCCCCTGATTTTCTAGTTATACAAAAAAACCTTAGGACTTTTCCTAAGGAAATTGATTCTATATGTAGTTTACATGATTTTATGCCAATGAGCAAAACCGGGTTATCAATACAGGTGCTTGTTGTTTAAAAATAGCGAACAGAGATCCAGTTACATGTCGAATAGGGAGAAGAGTCAGGTATTTTAAGCGAAATATCAGGAAATTAGATCTAATAACCTGACTATAATGATTAATCCCTCCCATATATTTCCATATATTTCATAATATTTGAATTTGAATAATTAATTAAGCGGAAAGTCGAGTGAATTAAGCGAAAACCCGGTCGATTTAAGCGAAATAATGAAGAATTAAGCGAAAATCAACTTTATTTAAGCGAAACACGGGAACAGCTTTAATCTGACGACATAAAAAAAGACGAAACATTGTTTCGTACAGATTCACTCTTATGAATAAAATGGCGGTCCCGACCGGGATCGAACCGGCGATCTCCTGCGTGACAGGCAGGCATGTTAACCGCTACACCACGGGACCAGTTACCCACTTATTTAGAAATGGATTATTGCGGGGGCAGGATTTGAACCTGCGACCTTCGGGTTATGAGCCCGACGAGCTACCGGACTGCTCCACCCCGCGTCGATAATATATAATAATGTATTGGCGATGCTCCTTAATTGTGCAAGGACCGCCCGATTTCAGGAAGTTTATTCCTAGTTGCGGCTCAATCGGTGCGCTGTGGCTGATTCGATGATGATTATTCGATCGTGCTCCACCCCGCGTCGATAATATATAATAATGTATTGGCGATGCTCCTTAATTGTGCAAGGACCGCCCCGATTTCAGGAAGTTTATTCCTAGTTGCGGCTCAATCGGTGCGCTGTGGCTGATTCGATGATGATTATTCGTTCGTGCTCCACCCCGCGTCGATAATATAAAATCCTAATTTATTCAGTTGTTGAAGAAAGAATAAACAGCTTGGCGGCGTCCTACTCTCACAGGGGGAAACCCCCAACTACCATCGGCGCTGAAAAGCTTAACTTCCGTGTTCGGGATGGGAACGGGTGTGACCTTCTCGCTATCGCCACCAAACTA
>NZ_PGVC01000047.1:0-54146 GCF_002860225.1 Bacillus sp. V33-4 | reverse complement strand
ATAAAATTAGCGAAGATTTAGAGTCTTTTTAATATTAAAATTTAATTAATGCAACACTAGTGAAACGATAATATTTTTTGAGATAAATATGGGCAAAAATAGTCAGGAGTGTAAGAAATGAGCAATGTAGTTTTAAACAAAAAGGAAGCGGAGATCTATGAAATGAAGATCCATTATAACCGCTCAATCAGTGATAAAACTCCGCCAGGCAGTATTTTTTCTGCTAAAATTCCCGGGTGCACGATTACTGCATATAAATCTGGTAAAGTCCTTTTTCAAGGTCCCGAAAGTGAAAGAGAAGCATCGAAATGGGGCGAAGCAGCTCCAAAGAAAGAGCAGAAAACGGTAAAAGCGGCGGGAAGCCACTTGCCTGCGAACTTTGCCAATCTATCCGTGATTGGATCAGATGAAGTCGGTACCGGAGATTATTTTGGGCCGATTACCGTTGTCGCTGCTTATGTGAGAAAGGAAGATATGCCGGCTTTAAAAGACCTTGGCGTCCGCGATTCAAAAAATTTAAACGACGCGAAAATTTCCATGATCGCCAAAGAACTGATTAAACTAATCCCTTACAGGCTATTAGTGTTGAAAAATGACAAATATAACAAGTATCAGCAATCAGGCATGTCACAGGGAAAAATCAAAGCGCTGCTACATAATCAGGCAATCGGCCAGCTTTTGGAAAAAATCGCACCAGAGCAGCCCGAAGCCATTTTAATTGACCAGTTTGCCGAGGAAAAGGTCTATTATCAACACTTAAAAGGACAGCAAAAGGTCCAAAAGGAACGCGTCTTTTTTAGCACAAAGGCTGAGGGAATCCACCTTTCAGTTGCGGTAGCGTCAATTATTGCCCGTTATGCATTTGTCCGCTGCTTTGAGGAATTAAGCGACGCGGCCGGATTTACGCTCCCAAAAGGGGCTGGCGCACTTGTTGACCAGGCTGGCGCACGGCTGATCAATGAAAAGGGAATCGAATCTCTCCCGCAATTCGCCAAGATGCACTTTGCCAACACGGAAAAAGCGATCAGAATTAGAAAACAGAATTAAAAAACACAAGCGAAGCCGGTGAATGGCGTTTCGCTTGTGTTTTTTTAGCTTCATTAAAAAGCATTCTCCACTGTTTAATGCTATTATCCTCTAAGCGTTGCTCCTGCTTTCTCTTTTACGGCTGCGAGGACTTTATCATGGGTTTTTGCGACATCTTCGTCTGCTAAAGTCCGCTCCGGATCGAAATATTTTAAGGAAAAGGCGAGCGACTTCTTGCCCGCTTCCATCCGTTCTCCTTCATACAGGTCAAAGACGTGAACCTCTTTCAGCAGCTTGCCGCCTGCTTCCTTAATAATCGCTCCGAGCTCGCCTGCCGTTTTTTCTGTATCAACGACAAGGGCAATGTCTCTGGTAATTGACGGGAAGCGGGGAATGGCCTCATATTGTAAAGGAGCAACTTCTGCTTCCAAAATTGTGTTTAGTGAAAGTTCGCATACATATGTTTCCTTCAAATCCATCGCCTTTTGCACGGCGGGGTGAACCTGGCCGATGAAGCCGACTTTTTCACCTGATAAATAAACTTCTGCCGTGCGCCCCGGATGGAGGCCATATAGCGAAGCCTGGCGAAATTCGACCTGATTCTCAAGGCTCAGCCTTGCAAAAAGCCCCTCTAAAATTCCTTTTATAACATAGAAATCGACTGGCTTCTTTTCGCCCTGCCAAGGATGAGATTGCCATAAACCCGTAATCGCGGCAGCGAGGTGCTCACGCTCTTCCGGGAGCTCTTGCCCTGCTCTGGCAAGAAAGACAGATCCTGTTTCATAAACAGCCACACTGTCAAGCTGGCGGGCAACATTATGTTTTAATACTTCAAGCAGCTGGGGAACTATGCTTAACCGCAGAATGCTTCGCTCCTCACTCATCGGCATTGCCAGCCGAATCGGTTCGCGCTTTTCAAGGGCGTACTGTTCTGCCTTTTCAGCACTTGTTAGCGAATACGTAACTGCCTGGAACAAGCCGGCACCCTCTAAATAACGGCGGACAGCACGTCGTTTCTTTTGATAATCCGTTAGAGCTCCCGGTGTGGAAGCGACGACCGGCAAAGTTGTCGGAAGATTATCATAACCGAATAATCGTCCGGCCTCTTCGATTAAATCTTCTTCGATTGTAATATCCCCGCGCCTCGTCGGAACCGTTACTGTGAACAGATCATTATCCACACTGACTCCAAATTGCAGTCGTTCGAAAATATCTTTAACTTTGTTAACTGTCAAATCTGTGCCAAGCACGCGGTTGATCTTCTCTAGGCTTATTGAAATAACAGCAGGCTCAATATCAAGCTCATCTACCTCTGCAGACCCTTCGAGCACTTCGCCGCCGGCATATTCTGCAAGCAGAGCTGCTGCCCGTTCGGCCGCCGCACGAACCCTGTTTGGATCAACACCCTTTTCAAACCGGGCGCTCGCCTCACTGCGCAATCCGTGATCCTTGGAAGCTTTTCGTACCGTTCGTCCAGCAAAATACGCTGACTCCAATAACACAGTTGTCGTATCGCGACCAACCTCGGAATTTGCTCCACCCATGACCCCGGCAATTGCGACCGGCTCCGTGCCATTTGTGATCACAAGATGGTCTTCCGTTAATTCACGCTTCACATCATCGAGCGTTTCAATGATTTCACCGTTTTTGGCACGCCGTACGACAATTTCTTTTGATCCGAACCGGTCATAATCGAAAGCATGAAGCGGCTGGCCATACTCTAGCAAAATATAGTTCGTGATATCAACGACATTGTTATGCGGGCGAATACCGGCGGCCATCAGCCTGCCCTGCATCCAGAGTGGAGCTGGCCCGATCTTTACAGCCTTGATGACCTTCGCAACGTACAAAGGATTGTCCTCTATTGCTTCAACGGTTATTTTTATATAATCAGCCGCTTTTTCGGCAACCTCCGATACTGCTGTCACAGGAAGGTTTACTCCCCTGCCAAGGATGGCTGCCACTTCATAGGCAACACCAAGCATGCTTAAGCAATCGGAACGGTTTGGTGTTAAGCCAAGCTCCAAGACATGATCATCCCTGCCTAACTCGGCAATTGCATCTGCACCAACTTCTGTATCCTCCGGGAATACAAAAATCCCTTCGGAATATTCCTTGGCAACAAGCTTGCTTTCAATGCCAAGCTCCTGGAGGGAACAAATCATCCCGTTTGATTCTTCTCCGCGCAGCTTCGCCTTTTTGATTTTAAAATTCCCAGGCAGGACGGCGCCTACTTTAGCTACCGCAACCTTCTGCCCTTTACCAACATTAGCGGCACCGCAAATAATTTGCACGGGCTCCTCTTCTCCGATATCTACTAAACATTTGTTCAGCTTATCGGCATTCGGATGCTGTTCGCATTCGAGCACATGCCCGATGACAACGTCACGTATTCCTTCGTTTAAAATGGTAACGCCTTCAACCTCAATCCCGCTTTTAGTAATTTTTTCGGCCAGTTCAACCGGGCTTACGCCTGATAGATCAACGTAATCCTGGAGCCATCTATAAGAAACGAACATTTCGGAATCCTCCTTTATTCATGCACAGAAAATTGTTTTAAGAAACGGTTGTCATTTGTATAGAAATGGCGGATATCGTCAACGCCATATTTTAGCATCGCAATTCTCTCAATCCCCAATCCAAATGCAAAGCCCGTATATTTCTTTGAATCGTAGCCGGCCATTTCGAGAACATTTGGGTGAACCATTCCGGCACCGAGAATTTCGATCCAGCCTGTATCTTTACAAACACCGCAGCCTGTGCCTCCGCAAAATTTGCAGGATATATCCATTTCGACGGATGGTTCTGTAAACGGGAAAAAGCTCGGGCGCAACCGAATTTCGCGGTCTTCGCCAAACATTTTCTTCGCAAATAGATCCAGTGTCCCTTTCAGGTCACTCAAGCGAATGTTTTCATCAACGACAAGTCCTTCAATTTGCATAAATTGATGAGAATGGGTGGCATCATCATTATCACGCCGGTATACTTTTCCGGGACAGATAATTTTAACCGGGCCTTTCCCGTGATTTTTTTCCATCGTCCTTGCTTGTACACCCGATGTGTGAGTACGAAGCAAAATATCATCCGAAATATAGTAGGAATCCTGCATATCCCTTGCCGGATGTCCTTTAGGAAAGTTTAAAGCTTCAAAGTTGTAATAATCCTGCTCGACTTCCGGGCCTTCAGCGACTGCATAACCCATCCCCATAAACAAATCCTCAATTTCCTCAATGATCCTTGTCAACGGATGGTGGTTGCCTACCTTGACGGGGCGGCCTGGCAATGTCACATCGATCGTTTCTGAAGCAAGCTGCTCAACAACAGCTGCTTCTTCCAACAGTTGTTGTTTTGATTCAATCGCAGCTGTAATCGCATCACGCACTTCGTTTGCAAGTGCCCCCATTTTCGGTCGTTCTTCTGCCGATAATTTCCCCATTCCTTTCAACACTTCGGTGATCGGGCCTTTCTTGCCCAAATAAGCAACACGGATGTCGTTCAGTTCTTTCAAACCTGATGCATTGTCCACTTTGTGCAAAGCTTCTGCTTGCAGTTGTTGTAAACGCTCTTGCATGTCGTTTCCTCCTATTCGTTTCATGGAAAAATAAAAAACCTCAATCCCTGAAAAGGGACGAGGTTTTGAATTCGCGGTACCACCCTTGTTAACATGCATGCGAAAAAAACGTGCACATTCACTTCATTGGAATAACGGCTCGCGCCGATGCACCTTTACAATCGGGCGACTGGTCCCGGTGCCAACTTCGGAGGTGAACTTCACTTACATGTCCATAAAAATGCTTCCAGTCTGCGGCATTTTCTTCCTAAATGGTTTATGCAAGCTACTTTTCTCCATCATCGTTTTTCATTTTTACAATTTTGCTGTTTATTATAATATATTATTCTCCCCGTTTCAAACGGTTTTCATAAAAAGTTTACTTTTTCAAATAGTATAGAAGAATTCCTGCTGCAACTGCGACGTTTAATGATTCACTTTTCCCATGGATCGGAATAAATAAATTTTTCGTCGTTTTCTCAAGAAGATCACGATTGACGCCGCTTCCTTCATTTCCTACCAACAACGCAAACGATTCACGAGGAGTCACCTCGGAGAAATTCACACCGTTTTCCAGCGCTGTACCGTAAACCGGTATGTTCTGACCCTGCAATTTGTCCAGCCACTCAAACAGGCTGGCCCTGATAACCGGCAGGTGAAAATGGCTGCCCTGTGCGGAGCGCAGCACCTTTGGATTATACATATCAACACTTCCATCCCCAACGACAACCACATCCAACCCGGCAGCATCGGCTGTCCTGATCATCGTGCCCAAATTCCCGGGATCCTGGACGGCATCGATTAGCAGGAATGTCCTGCCGTTGAAATCAGGCTGTACTGCTTGTTCCTGCTGGCAAACCGCCAGAACTCCTTGTGGAGCCTCTGTATCGGAAATGGCCTTAATAATTTCAGCAGTGACGGTTGTAATCGGTGTTTCACCGTAATTCCATCGGGTCGGAATATCGGTATCTTCACTGACAATCAGCTCGAGCACCCGGCCATCTGATGCCAATGCCTCTTCCACAAGGTGGAAGCCTTCTACAAGGAAAGTTCTTGTTTTATCACGTTCTTTTTTCGTCAGCAGCTTTTTCCACTGCTTCACTTGTGGATTACTTAAAGAGTGAATGTGTTTCAAGACGCTCTCACCTCCGCCCCTGTTAAATAAAGCTCGCTTCGAGTCCGCTTGTCAGCGGTAACTCCGGGTCAATTCCCTAATTATAGCTTATCTCTTGTACATAATAAATCCTAAAGTTGAAAAGATAATAACGATACAATTTGAAAGGAGTGTTAATGTGGATATAAATATACGCCATGCGGTTATTCACAATGTAACCGGTAATTCCCAGGAAGAACTGGAGGATACAATCATTGATGCGATTGAAAGCGGGGAAGAAAAGATGCTCCCCGGCCTCGGCGTCCTCTTTGAGGTCATCTGGAATCATTCTTCTGATCAAGATAAACGCGAAATGCTCCAGGCACTTGAAAGCGGCTTAAAATAATATGACAAAACAGCCTCGTGAAATGGCAAGGCTGTTTTACTTATATAAGCCTCTGACCCTGAGAACTTTTTATTCACTCTTCAAACCAAATCTTATTATCGAAAATAAGTCATTATTCTCTATTGAAAAATCCCCGGCTCATTTAAGCCGGGGTAATGATAGTTCTATGCAAATGTAATTTTATCTACTGTATCTTTGTCCAGCCTTTTGATCACTTCGACTATCAGTCTGACGGCGTTTTCGTAATCATCGCGGTGGAGCACTGCCGCATGCGAGTGAATATAACGTGTTGCAATCGTGATTGCCAGAGATGGTACTCCATTATGGCTGACATGAATGGCACCTGAATCTGTACCGCCGCCTGAAATGGCATCAAATTGGTATGGAATATTCAGTTCGTCAGCTGTGTCGGTCACAAGGTCGCGCAATCCTTTGTGGGAAACCATTGAGGCATCATACAAGATAATTTGCGGGCCTTTCCCCATTTTGCTGAGTGCTTCTTTCTCAGAAACTCCCGGAGTGTCCCCGGCGATACCGACATCGACTGCAAAGCCAACATCCGGTTCAATCGTTTGGGCAGAAGTACGGGCACCGCGCAAGCCAACTTCCTCTTGAACGGTTCCGACGCCATAGACAACGTTCGGATGTTGCTGCCCCTGTAATTGCCTTAAAACATCGATTGCTATCGCACAGCCGATCCGGTTATCCCAGGCTTTCGCCAAAAGCATTTTTTCATTCTTCATGACAGTGAATTCAAAGTACGGGACAGCCATATCACCAGGCTTGACTCCCCATTCCAAAGCTTCATCACGGCTTGATGCTCCGATATCAATAAACATGTCTTTAATTTCGACCGGTTTCTTCCTTGCTTCTGCAGTTAGAATATGAGGTGGTTTAGAGCCGATGATACCGGTAACATCGCCTTTACTTGTCACGATCGTGACACGCTGGGCCAGCATAACCTGTGACCACCAGCCCCCGACAGTCTGAAACCTCAAGAACCCTTTGTCATCAATACTTGTAATCATAAAACCAACTTCATCAAGGTGACCGGCAACCATAATTTTCGGCCCGCCTTCCTGGCCGACTTTCTTGGCAATTAAGCTGCCCAATCCATCACTTGTTAATTCATCAGCAAACGGAGCTATGTATTTTTTCATTACTTCGCGAACTTCTCGTTCGTTTCCGGGAATGCCTCTTGCATCGGTTAAATCTTTTAACATCGTCAAAGTTTCATCCAAATTAGCCATCATATCGACTCCCTTAATATGTAGTTTCCAACTTCATTATACTTGAACCTGTTTTAATTATACAAAAATTCCGTTAATAACCTTGCCGCTGCCTCTCATAGTTTACTTCATTTTTTGCGAAGTACGCCCCTTCAATCTCGTCCCCTGAAAAACCGAGCAGTCCGGCCAACTGGAGATAGTTTTCGAGCAACTGCTGATAATCTTGTAAGCTGCGGTTTTTTTGAAAATGAAGGGCATTTTTATACACCTTTAAAAATTGCTCACTTAATGTGCTTTCAGCTTCAGTGCGCAGTTGGGCCACTTCCATGCTTTCAAAACCGATCTCAATGCCGATTGATAAAATAAAATGGATGCCATCCACATACTCCTCCAGGATGACGTGTTCGGGAGACGGCCCTTTTTTGCTCCAAAATTTAAAGCAGCGCGTTTCGTTGGCTAATTCGCCAATCTCAACGAGGAGAGCAAGCACCTTTTGGTTAAACAGGTCTGTACCATGAAGCTGGTGTTCCGATTCAATGTGATTGTCAAGATTTTTTTGCATTTGAAACAGCTTTTGCCAATTCATAGCTCGTGGTTTCCCTTCCTTCTTATAATTCCCCAAAACGGGTATCCTAAAAAAATTATATCAAAACAAAAAAAGGATGAAACTTTTTTTATGTTCATCCGTAAATAAGAAAAATAATCATGGAGGGGCTTTATGATGATGTGGCTTCTGCGCTTCATATTATTTGCACTCATTATCTTCATTATTTACAGGTCCATTAAGTATTTGTTGAATCCAAAGCGGAAGCTTGAGCTTGCTCACGAGCAGAAACGCTATTTTTTACTGGATGATGCCAATAATGTCCGTAAAAATTTCCTGATCACCTATAAAGGTGTCTTATTCGAAGGTGAAAAATATTTGGGAACGACCGACAATGCTTTTGAGATTGTATCCATTTTCATTTGGCCAAAAAGTACAGCTGCCTTAAAGGGAATGACGCGGGATGATTTTCTTTTTATTGAGGAAGACATTCATGAGATTTATCCAAACAGCCAGATCGATTGGAAAAGCCCCATAAAGGAATTTTTGAAAAAAAGCCAGTCCCCTGGCGAAACGATTTAATATTTTTTAAAAACAACGTTCACTCCGGACGTTGTTTTTTTACAGCGATATTGAAAAATTCCTTCCACTTAATCACCGTTACTTTTTCCCGCAAAATATAGACGAGAATCGCAAGCGAAAAGAGAATGATCGCAACCAGCACCGGAGTAAAACGGCTGATGAATTCACCAAAAATAGTATAAAACAATGCGAGCGGTAAATTGCTTAAGAATGAGCCTTTTATATATTCTTGAAACGTTTTTGTTCGCTCAAGCAGGCAAAAGCTTAACAGATGATAATGAACAAAGGGAATGACCCGCAATACGGCAACTTGGCCAACCGTCAAATTGCGGTATTCTCCAAACCATTTTCGCTTGACATTGGTCAACTTCCGATGGGTTTCCGGCATTTTCTCAATGAAAAAATAGAAAAATAAACTGACAAGCATCAGGCCCATCAACGAAAAGATCGTGCCCCACACAGTCCCGAAAAGAACCCCGCCAGCCGCACAGACAACGACAACCGGAATAAACAGGAACGGTCGCAATAAATGAAAAGCAACAAAGGCAAGCGGTGCAAAAATCCCTCCTGTTTCAACGAGAACAAAAAGAAAAGACCATTTATCTTCCATGCTGTCACCCGCTTCTGCTGTTTGTCTTGATGATAATAAAGCTTATGGGAAGGACAGGAACGATATTACCGAAAAGATTGGCAGGTAAAGCTTCGGAGAATTAAATGCTGAATTTTTCCACGGTAGTTGAAAATAGCCTGATTCCAAATTGGAATCAGGCTATTTTCACACTGACAAATTACAAGAGTTACATAGCGGCTTGAACCAGAAGAAACATCTCGATAAGTGCTAGCAGCGGCAAGCCGAGCTTAAACTGCCAATGCTTCGTCTTATGCCTGAACGCATACATGCCGACTGTCATACCGAAAGCGCCACCGAGAACAGCGCAAGTCCATAAAGTTTTTTCGCTGATTCGATACTCACCTTTTTGGGCCCGCCTTTTATCATATCCCATTAAAAATAACCCGATCAGGCTAACTCCTAACAAAGCAACTAACCAAAAATTTTCCATCCGATATACTCCTATAAAAAATTAAAAGCCATCCTCCTTAGAGAATGGCTTGAAACTGAATCGATGTCAATAATTATTTACTGAATTGCTGCTTTGCAGTGTTTGCTAATTCAGCAAATGCTTTGTCATCGCTAACAGCCAGTTCAGCAAGCATTTTGCGGTTTACATCGATACCAGCAAGCTTTAATCCGTGCATTAAACGGCTGTAAGAAAGGCCGTTAATACGAGCAGCTGCATTGATACGAGTAATCCATAGTTTGCGGAAGTCGCGCTTTTTCTGGCGACGATCGCGGAATGCATACATCAGAGATTTCATTACTTGTTGGTTAGCTACTTTATATAATGTATGTTTTGAACCATAATAACCTTTGGCTAATTTAAGAACTTTTTTACGACGTTTGCGGGTAACTGTACCGCCTTTTACACGTGGCATTTATTTTCCCTCCTATTATCGGAAATTACTTAATGTTGTCTAATAAATGACGAATGCGTTTGAAATCGCCTTTAGAAACAAGAGTTGCTTTGCGAAGTTTACGCTTTGCTTTTGTAGATTTGTTAGCGAATAAGTGGCTTGTATAAGCGTGCGAACGTTTTAGTTTACCAGATCCAGTCTTCTTGAAACGCTTAGCAGCGCCGCGGTGTGTTTTCATTTTTGGCATTTGGGATTCCTCCTCTTACTTGTCGTTTTTAGGTGCAAGGACCATGAACATGCTTCGGCCGTCCATTTTTGGATGCGATTCAACCGTTGCAACTTCAGTGCAAGCTTGTGCGAAACGAATTAGGACTCGCTGGCCAATTTCCTTATGAGTAATCGCGCGTCCTTTGAATCGGATCGACGCTTTTACTTTATCGCCTTTTTCAAGGAATTTTATAGCATTGCGAAGCTTTGTATTAAAATCATGTTCATCAATGGTCGGGCTTAAACGAACTTCTTTGATATTAATAATTTTTTGATTTTTGCGAGCTTCTTTGTCTTTCTTCTGCTGCTCGAACTTAAACTTTCCATAGTCCATGATGCGGGCTACAGGAGGCTTTGCATTCGGTGCAACAAGAACTACATCAAGATTTACGCGCGTAGCAATTTCGAGTGCTTCATTCTTTGATTTAATTCCCAATTGCTCGCCATTTTGGTCAATGAGACGAACTTCACGGGCGCGAATGCCCTCGTTTAACAACATGTCTTTGCTAATAGTTAGACACCTCCAGGGTTTAATAACGAATACAAACATTTGGGTCAAGAATTATCCATGATCTCACTTCACCGAATCCCGGGTGTTTGGGACAGGTTGAATCGGTAAGTTGCTGCAGCACGGGCTGCTGCTTCGTGTTTTTACAAATAAAAAAGTGCAGGTGAACACACCCACACTTACGAATTCAGTAAGAAACAAAAAGTTTCACGTAAGACCTGCCAACTGCATAAGCGTCAATCAGGTGAGAAGCGGGTGCTTCTTCTTTTCCTCAAAGTCGTATTCAATTTACCTAAATAACTATAACAAATTCATCTATGAATGTCAAATGAGCTACTTTTTTTTGCAACAAAGAGAATCTTACCAAAATTAAAGTGAGCTTGCAAGCTATTTTTAATATATACATCTCTCTTTTAATTCAGCGGACATCGCCATTCATTAAGCGAAACGCTTAAAACGTTCATAGAAAAACGAGAAGCTGCGAACACAGCACAGCATCTCGTTTCGAAACCACTTTTACAGCTTCACTTCATCCTTCAAACCTTCAATAAAGCTTTCAAATGCAACTGTTTCAGACTTTTGCTCGCCATACTTGCGGACGTTGACCGCCTTTTCTTCGACTTCTTTATCACCAACTACGAGCATATATGGGATTTTTTGCATTTGCGCTTCGCGGATTTTATAGCCGATTTTTTCATTGCGTTCGTCAAGCTCAACGCGAAAGCCTTCTGCCCGCAGCTGCTCCTGTACCTGCTGGGCATAATCGAAATGAATATCCGGGGACACAGGAATGACCTGGACTTGGACAGGCGCGAGCCATGTTGGGAAAGCTCCTTTATATTCTTCGATTAAGAAGGCAACAAAGCGTTCCATTGTCGAAACGACCCCGCGGTGGATCACAACTGGGCGGTGCTGCTTTCCATCCTCGCCAATATAAGAAAGATCAAAGCGCTCAGGCAGCAAGAAATCCAACTGGACAGTCGATAAAGTTTCATCCTTACCGAGCGCTGTTTTTACTTGAACGTCCAATTTAGGTCCGTAGAATGCTGCTTCGCCTTCAGCTTCGAAGTAATCGACACCCAGCTCATCCATCGCTTCTTTCAGCATTGCCTGAGCTTTTTCCCACATTTCATCGTCATCAAAATATTTTTCAGTGTCCGCTGGATCCCGGTACGATAATCGGAACGAATAATCATCGATATTAAAGTCTTTGTAAACCTCCAGCACTAACCGGACAACCCGTTTAAATTCCTCTTTAATTTGGTCAGGGCGGACAAAGATATGAGCATCATTTAAGGTCATCCCCCGAACACGCTGCAGACCGGACAATGCTCCGGACATCTCGTAACGGTGCATCATGCCGAGCTCGGCAATCCGAATTGGCAGCTCACGGTAGCTGTGGATGGCATTTTTATAAATCATCATATGGTGCGGACAGTTCATCGGCCGCAGCACAAGCTGCTCATTGTCCATATCCATGACAGGGAACATATCTTCTTGATAATGATCCCAGTGGCCGGAAGTCTTATAAAGGTCGACGCTGCCCATGATCGGAGTGTACACATGATCATAACCCAGACGTTGTTCCTTATCGACAATATAGCGCTCGATAATCCGGCGGATGGTTGCGCCTTTTGGCAGCCATAGCGGCAGGCCCTGGCCGACCAGCTGTGAGTTTGTAAATAAACTTAACTCTTTGCCGAGCTTGCGGTGATCGCGCTCTTTTGCTTCTTCCAACAAGCGCAAATGCTCTTGAAGGTCTTCCTTTTTAAAGAAAGCAGTTCCGTAAATGCGCTGGAGCATCTTATTATCGCTGTTGCCGCGCCAGTACGCCCCGGCAATGCTCAACAGTTTGAACTCCTTCAGCTTGCCGGTCGATGGCATATGCACGCCGCGGCAGAGATCGAAAAATTCGCCCTGTTCATAAATAGTCACAGTTTCATGTTGAGGGATTGCCTCAATTAGCTCCAGCTTATATTCATCATCGATTTCTTTAAAGAGTTGTACAGCCTCATTGCGGCTTACTTCCTTGCGGACAATCTCAATGTTCTCATTGACGATCTTGGCCATTTCTTTTTCAATCAACGGGAGATCCTCCGGTGTTAACGATTCCTCCATATCAATATCATAGTAAAAGCCGCCGTCAATAACCGGGCCGACGCCGAGTTTGACATCTTTATAAAGGCGCTTGATCGCCTGGGCCATTAAATGGGCACTGCTATGCCGAAGAATTTCAAGCGCGTCTTCACTGTCCGCTGTAACAATTTCGATTGCCCCATCTTCCTCGATTGGACGGCGAAGATCATACAATTGGCCATCTACTTTACCGGCAATCGCTTTTTTCTTCAGTCCCGGACTGATTGAGGCAGCAACTTCTTCGGTTGTCGTTCCTTTGGAAAACTCCTTTACGGCTCCATCAGGAAAGGTTAATTTCACAACATCTGACATGACTCTTCCTCCTTTTCTAAACTGCGTAAGCGCCTGTTCAGACTATCGCCCGGTCAAGTCGCTTTTTCGCAAACTTAATGGACGCAGTGAAACAACGCTGGAACCGGGATTTATGCCAGTTCCCAAAACGCTATCTGTGTAAAAATAAAAAAACCCATCCCTGTAACAGGGACGAGTTTTATACACGCGGTTCCACCCAATTTCATATTTTCAGCAATTGAAAATATATCTCTGGAAAAATAACGGTTTTAGCCGTCAGCCAATACTTTTTGGATCAAGGAAACAGACGTGCTCTTCCCGATTATGTTCATGGCCGAAGTTCAGAGGCGGTAAGCATCAGGTCCGTGTTGGGAAAATTGCAGCCGTGTCTTCCCTCTCTGGTAACCGTAACCGAATACCCTTGTCCTCATCATTACTTTTACGAATGATTTTATGTACGTAATTATAGAGGGTATTTTTTTGAAAAGCAAGAGGTTCTTATTACATTTTTTCTTCAGCCGTATAGGGCAGGAAGCTTTTTCGTTCATTAAAGTCGGCGACTGCCTGAATCGTAACCCTTTCCTCAAATATGTTGCAGATCGTGCGGACTAGCGGCTCATTACGATCTTCCGTGTAAAGAAAGATCATGGCCGGGGCAATCGAAAGCAATGGCGCAATCGTGACTGAATCCACATAAACTGGATGATTAAAGAGCAGCTTTCGATCGATCATTCTAACCAGGTCGGCCCGTTTGATTTCGTAAAAATGCTCGTCAAAAAAAGTAGATCCATCGTTAATGAGCAGGTGAAGCCGCCGAATTTTCATCTCCCGTTCTGCCAAAAAATCTCTTAATGTCTGAATAAATATTTGGTACTCCTGCTCCATTTTGTATTCGTCGATGGAGATTTCCACATACTTCTCAAGACAATCCAGATAGGGCCTGAGCCGAAATTTCACAAAAGAATCGAATGAAAAGGATAGATTTTTTTGAAAAAGGTCATCCATAGCTTCCTTCAATATATTCTCCTCGTTCGTATCCTGAAGCAGGACCGCTAGTTCCTCACGATTCCCGTCCAAAATCGAATAAATAATTTCCATGATTTGCGACTGTTCCTCGGTGTCATTAAAAAAATAGTTTTCTGCTAAAATCGTCCGGAACCATTGCTCCCGTTTCCAATAAATAATAAATTCATAGAAAGCCTGTTTCACATCCGCTAAAATAATGTCCGCATTCGCTTCTGCCGTAAGCTTAATTATATGTGGATCTTCAAAAAGAAGATTTATTTTTCCAGACTCGGAGGATAAATGCCGCTGTAAATATTTAATAAGGCCTTTTGCATCCTCTTGTTTTTGGAAGATGATCTCAAACAACCAAATCCCCCCTATATCAAAATCTCTAATTTTATGTATATGGGGAACAGGGACAAAATAGAAGCAAGCACGCCGAAAGTCCTTAGTGATTTTCTGATCCGTTTAGATAAAAAAACCACCTTAAGTAACAGGTGGTTGAATACATTATTTTCTTCGGTTCTCACCGTCAAGCATGATAGGCTCAGCCAAAAATCTGATGCGTTCCATAATCCGGCGCGCTTTCATTTTTTCTTCCTCACCGCGCTGGCTGTATGTTAAATGATGCTCAAGCCCCTTGAAGTCGAAATTGGATGTAAAGAAAGTTGGCAGGTTTTCGGACATGCGATATTGCAGGATCGGACCAAGCACCTCGTCCCTGACCCAGCTCGACATCGTTTCAGCGCCAATATCATCGAGCATCAAAATCGGCTGCTTCTTGATCGTTTCAATTTTCCCATTTAATGTCGAGTCAGCAATCGAATTTTTCATTTCTCTGAGCAGTTCAGGCACAAACACGATCATCGAGGAGATTTTTTTTGCGGCCAGTTCATTGGCAATTGCCCCTAACAGGAATGATTTTCCGACTCCAAATTCTCCAAATAAATATAAACCTTTTACTTTCTCTCCAGATTGATAGGCTGCGATAAAGTCTCCCGCTTTTTCAAGAGCTGTATAGCGGCCTGGATTATCGGCTTTCAGATCAAAATCACTAAAGGAAACTTGTAAAATATCTTTTGGAAAATACATGCTTTTAATCAGCTTTTCGTTCTTGCGCTTTTCATCCTCCATCACCTTTCTCGGGCAGCGATCATAGTGGATATCGATCGCATTTCTCCCGATTACCAGTTTGGGATGATACCCCTGCATATAATTAATACAGCCGCCAAGGCTTGGACACCGATTACATTCTTTGCTTTGATCGGTGTATTCAAGCAGCTTTCCCATGCTTCTTTCGACCATTCCATCGTTCACTTCATCCCTATGCTCGCTCAGAAAAGCGTTAATCTCGGGACTTTTCATAATTTTATCCCGCATTAAGGCATAGCGTTTTTGAAAGTCTTCATTTCCGGCAAGCCTTTTTATCGTCTGGTTAATTTTCTCCACATTTGTTCACCACCTATGTCCTCAGCTTTTTCAGCTTCTCTTCAAGTGCACGTTTTTTTTCTTCAAAGTTCGGAATAATTGCCGGTTCTTCTTTTGCTGCAGACGGACTATCATTTTCCTTAAACCAATCAGGCAATTGTTCCGTCCGGATTGGCTTGCGCCTTGTCTGGGTTCCCTGGCCGGCGGTTTTTTTACCATCAGCCCATTCCAGATACTGACGGTGTTCGCTGATTGCCAGCTCCATTGCTTCTTTTACGGTCTTTATTTTCTTCCTTGCCCAGTGGCTGGCAATTTTCTCGATGTAACCCTTTGTCAGCTTCATATTTGTTTTAAGAAGCACATATTGAATGAGCACATTCGTGACACCGGGAAGAAGTTTTTGTTGAAACATTACTTCTTCAATAATTTGCAAGTCGGTTTTCGTTGGTTCAGCCCCGCCGGAAATATCCTTTAACAACTTGCGGGGGGAAGTCGTTTCAAGATAGTGGACGAGCTGCTCCTCTTGCGTTTTCGGTTCAGCACTTGCTGTCATATGAACAACAGGCTGGTGGCGGTCAACAAGTGACGGCAGCTTGTCCTGATGTTCAAACTGGTACCAATCCCGCGCTGCCTTGCGCAATTCTTCAATATCAATTTCATCTTCCGCCGTTACAGCGCTGAGAATAATGCTTTTCATTTGAATCGGATCGATTCCATACAGAAACGACAGGTTGCTGATCGCTTCTTTCACTTTTTTGTTCAAAGCTTTTTTAGGTACTAACGATTCCTGCAATCCAGCAGTCAACAATTCAAAATTGAAAGACTCTGTATCTATTTGAATCCCGGTTTGTTCTGCTCTGCCTATAAAAGCCTGGCCATTGTCGGCGCTGAGGCTCCTCGCAGTTTCCTCATCAAGCTGCAGGGAAGCTATTGATGCAGAGGCATAGACATCCTGAAAAGCCCTTGTAATATTCTTATATTCTTCATGGGCAGGAAGCTTTTGGTCACTGAAAACCCTTTTTAAACGCGCAAACTGATTTTTGCCGATTTTTCTATATAAATAGATATTGAGCATGCCATCGAGGAAGAATTGTTCCGGATTCAAAGGGGGCTGAAGCTCGTATATAAATTCCCGGCTGTCATTTGCAGACCGTATATAGCTTTTGAGCAAGCCGATCCCTTCAAGCTTCAGCCTCGCTTCATAAATGTCCTTGAGGCCCATCCCCATAATCGTCATTAATCCATGATGGGACTGGGACTCTGACCAGATCCGATTTTCTTCGAGCTCACCCCAAAAAGTCAGGTACAGACTGAAGCACGCAGAACCGATGAGCGGCTGGTATAAAAATGTTAACACTTTTCGGTCGAAGTCATGAAGCAGGCCATTTGCCCTTACAACATAACGGTCAACCGGTAAAAGCTCTTGCCAATGCTGGACCATAACCTTCAACCCTTCAAAAATAATATCAAAGTAGATTCCAAGAATCCCGGCTAAAAGAAAGCTGGAGACCGGATCCAATCAATTTCAATGTCTTGAACTTATAAGCTTAAAAAAGAGCTAAAGGGTTCCTTCAGCTCCTTATGACTGCTCGCGTTTGATCAATTCTTTTAATTCATCAATAAATACATTAATATCTTTAAATTGCCGATAAACTGAAGCAAACCGGACATAGGCCACCTCATCGACATCTGCAAGCCTGTCCATCACCATTTCACCGATCACTTCGCTCTTTATTTCCGAAACGCCCTGGCTTCGCAGCTCTTTTTCGACATCGTGGGCAATCTCCTCAAGCTGCTGGAGCTCGACCGGCCGCTTCTCACATGCCTTGATAAGCCCGCGCAGCATCTTTTCACGGCTGAATTCTTCTCGTGTTCCTTCTTTTTTTACAACAACAAGCGGAATTTCTTCCACTTTTTCAAATGTGGTAAACCGATAACCGCAAGCCTCACACTCCCGCCTTCTACGTATCGAGCGGCTGTCATCAACGGGCCGGGAATCCAAAACACGCGTGCTGTTATTTTGGCAGGAAGGACATTTCATAAAATCAGCTCCGAATTCTCCAATAATTTAATAATGGCTCTTACTAATATCTTATATAAAAGGAGTGGTCAGAACAAGTGCCACTTACTCGGCATGCTTTCCTGATCCGATATATGTAAACCTTTCGTCAAACTTTTTATAAAAAGAAAGCAGCTCGTTTTTTAGAGACCTGTGGAACCCGGCCAATGAGAATTTTTCGGTTGAAATATTCATATCAATCGCTGTTTCGTAAGGCTTTACCGTTATGATCGTCACGATCAAAAAGGCCGGGACATTCCCTTTCACTTCAACAGCGATTTCCCCATGTTCTTTGGCGACGCTTGTAACTCTGCAGTTGCTGTCATTTTTGAATATTTCTTCAGCTGCCTGGAACACTTGATTAAAGCTGCCCTTATAATATCGGGTCTTCAAGTCACTGTCGGGATGGTTCTCCTTCGTTTCGCATTGCTTGCTGTATCTCGTTCTGAGCGCGCGAAAAACTGACATCGTCATTCCCACCTTTAATTCGTTTTCTACTAGTTTACAATATTATTTCCGAAATTAAAAAAGAGGTGTATAAATTACACCCCTTGCCTGCGAATTTCCAGTTTATAGAGCTTTCGCTTGTGCTTGTTTTACTTGTACAGGACCCATCCCGCGAGGAATCTCGATATTCTCACGTGTTTGAGCACCTAACGCTTCTGCAATATAATCTGCAGCAATGTTAGGATCTAAATCACCACATGTATACACATCAATGCTGGCATATCCGTGTTCAGGGAAGCTGTGTATCGTTAAATGTGATTCAGAAATAATAACGACTCCGCTAACGCCCTGTGGTGCAAACTTATGAAATGCAACTTCGCGAATTTCAGCACCTGATTTTAATGCTGCGTCCACAAAAGTTTGCTCAATTAATTCCATATCATTCAATTTTTCAAAATCGCAACCCCATAGTTCTGAAATCACGTGACGACCCATTGTTTCCATATTCAATTTCCCCCTTAAGCTTTTTCGCTTCATTCATGAAATGACATTTACAGCGGCATCTTTTAACTACCACGGGGGAAAGTTAGTCCAAAGAGGTCCTAACCCTTTAAGTAGCTATCCGTACCATATTTCAAGAAGTTCACGAGGAATAGTATACTTTGTTTATATTTTTTTTGCAACATATCAATTTAAAAAATTCTCGATCGATATTTGCGAAACGATTGTCGCATTTTATGATACTCTGGGTAAAAAAAAATTCTATTAAAAAAGCTTGCCGCATAAACGGCAAGCTTTTTCCTTCTACTTTAATTGGCGACCTTAACCGCAGCTGTACTCATCATCTCCCGGGCCACAAATGTTGCAAGATCTACAACACGGCACGAATAGCCCCACTCATTATCATACCAGGCAAGAACCTTCACCTTGTTAGCACCGATTACAATCGTTGATAGGCCATCTATAATCGCTGAATGGGTATTCGTATTAAAGTCGATCGAGACAAGCGGTTCCTCAGTAAAGTCGAGAATTCCCTTTAAAGAACCGGTTGAAGCAGTAATGAAAGCATCATTTACCTCGTCCACCGTTACTTCCCGTTTTAAATCGACCACTAAATCAACGAGGGATACATTTGGTGTTGGAACGCGAAGCGCCATTCCATGCAGCTTTCCTTTTAATTGCGGCAGCACGAGTGATAAGGCTTTGGCTGCACCAGTTGATGTCGGGATGATCGATTGACCGCATGCCCGGGCACGGCGTAAATCTTTATGTGGATTATCGATATTTTTTTGATCGTTTGTATAAGCATGCACGGTTGTCATTAACCCGTTATCAATTCCAAACTTTTCATCGAGAACTTTAGCAACAGGCGCCAAACAGTTAGTCGTGCACGAGGCATTAGAAATGATATCGTGCTTATCAATATTTAATGCGCTTTCATTTACACCCATCACTATCGTGATATCTTCATTTTTCCCCGGAGCTGTTAAAATCACTTTCTTGGCACCTGCTTCAAGGTGCAGAGCGGCTTTGTCCCGTGAATTGAACTTACCTGTCGCCTCAATAACAATATCGATGTCCATTTCTTTCCATGGCAACTCAATTGGATCCCTGCTGCTCAATAATTTGACACGTTTTCCATTGACGTTTAGTGCATTTTCTTCCGGGAAAACATCGCCTTCAAATTTCCCATGATTCGTATCATATTTTATTAAATGGGCCAACGTTTCCGGCGGATAACTGGCATTGATGGCCACAATCTCAATGTTTTTTTCAAGAATGGCTTTTCTAAATACCATTCTTCCAATTCTTCCAAAACCGTTGATCGCAACTCTTGCCTTCATTTGACGGCTCCTTCCGCATTAGTGTTATACTTATTAAGCGATTTAACTGCTAATAGTATAACATATTGGATTGGATTTGTGATCTTTTTAATGCGGAATTTTAAAATGTTTTCCCAATCTGACAATCGTAATAACCTTTATTACACAACAAAGGAGAGGGAACATGCCCTCTCCTTTACTTTTTAAATCCCCAGCTTTTTAAAATTTGCATAAGCTGTTTTCTTGTTTCTTCAATTGTTCCATTGTTATTGATGACTGCATCGGCAAGCTTCACTTTTTCTTTTAATGGCATTTGCGCATTGATTCTTGCGAGCGCTTCTTGTTCCGAAAAAGAGTTTCGGTTCATCAGCCTCGCTAATTGGACATCCGGATCAGTATAGACGAGGAGCACCTTGTCAACGATGCTCGTTAATTTACTTTCTAATAAAAGCGGGATATCCATGACGATCAGCTGTTCCCCATTTTCGAGCGCTGTTTCCCTTTTCAAAGCCATCCGTTCGCGGACTGCCGGGTGAACGATACGATTTAAAACGAGGCGCTTTTCTTCATCATTAAAAATAATCTCTCCGAGCTTGCTGCGATTAATTTCGAGATCGGCAGCGAGGATATCAGCCCCAAAGTAATCGACAATTTCCTGATGAGCACGCTCGCCCCTTTTGACAGCCGCACGCGCTTCTGCATCCGCATCAATTACGGTTAATCCCATTTCTTTCAGCATGTTCGCAACCGTGCTTTTTCCGCTCGCAATACCGCCTGTTAATCCTGCAACAAGTGCCATGGCGTATTCCTTTCTATCGGTTCACATTTTCCAGATTCCGATCATAATAAGAAGAATTCCGGGAACAAACGAAAATTTTTGCAACCAACCGTAAGTTGAAAACATCGAACCTGTTCTCATGCCGATAAAAACAAACAAAGAACTCATAACCGCGACCGTAACGGCGAGGTATAGCGGCGAAAAACCTAGCATTGCCGCCCCCACCCCTGCCCCGAATGCATCAAAAGACAGTGCAAGCCCGAGCAGCACAGCTTCAATTCCGGTGATCGTTCCCGATTTGTCAAGATCAGCCGCCATCGGCTTACGCAAAATATTTACAGCCAGTCCCAACGATTTGATTTCAAAATTGACAATTGTTTTTTCTTCGAACGAACCATCCTTTGTTTTTGCCGGGCGGAATACTTGAAATAAAATCCACGCCCCCAATAATACAAAGATTAATCCTCCAATGCGATCCGCCGCAGCTGTCGATAGAAAAGCTACTAATATACGCCCTACAGCCATAGCAGCCATTAACGAAGCGGCCGAGCAACAGGCAATGATGATGATGGATTTAAACGGAATCCGCATTTTTCTGAGCCCATACGTAAAGCCAACACTAAAACTGTCAAGACTGACAGCAAACGCCAATAATAGAAGTGAGATCATCTGCGTCATTAGTAGAGCCCCTTCCTGTCAATCGCTACATTAGTATATGGAAGGAGCCCATCCAATGTGAAACGGCGGGCAGTGTCTTTAGTATTTGCTTTTTAATGGAGCACAGTTATTTTTGGCATTGCGGGCAATAATGCGTACCCCTGCCGCCAACAACAGTTTTCTCGAGAGGCAGGCCGCAATGTTTGCATGGTTCATCTTTTCGTCCATAGACAAACAGCTCTAATTGAAACATCCCCATTTCTCCCTGCGAATTCACATAAGAGCGAACCGTGCTTCCGCCTTTTTCAACGGCTTCTGTTAATGTCGCGATAATTTCTTTGTATAAGCTCTTGAGCTCTTCGTTTGTAAGTGAATTGGCAATCCGTTCCGGATAAATTCCGGCTCTGAACAATGCTTCATCGACATAAATATTCCCGAGACCAACGACGATCGATTGGTCAAGAAGGGCTGTTTTAATTTTTCTGTTTGTTTTCGCCAGCTTCTCACGCAAATGCTCGATTGTAAAAGCTTCATCAAAAGGCTCCGGGCCGAGCTGAAGAAGCGGCAGTGATAGGAATTCTTCGCCTTTTTTGAATAAATGCATCGTTCCAAACTTGCGGACATCCCTATATCGAAGTTCTGTGCCATCGGTAAAATGAAAAATGACATGGGTATGCTTATCCACATCGTCTCCTTTATTAAAAAGGGCGTAGCGTCCCTCCATTCGCAAATGGGAAACAAGTGCATAATCATTCGTATAAAAAATTAAAAATTTCCCCCGTCTGCCAATTTCGATGATACGCTGACCCTGAAGAGCATCCGCAAATTGCGCTGCCTCTTCAGGAAGTTTAATGATCTTTGGCCAAAACACTGACACGTATTCAATCTCTTTCTCCAGCACTAAATTTTTTAATGTTCTTCTGACTGTTTCAACCTCTGGAAGCTCCGGCATATTCTCTCTCCTTTGTCCGGACGTTATTTTGCATCAAACCAGGTTGGTCCATAAGAATAATCGACCTTAAGCGGAACCTTTAAATCTACCGCGTTTTCCATTACTTCCGGGACAATCTTCTTCAGCCGCTCGATTTCATCTTTTGGTGCTTCAAAAATTAATTCGTCATGGACCTGGAGAAGCAATCTCGTTTTCAGCCCCTCTTCTTTTAACCTGGCGGCCATGTCAATCATTGCTTTTTTAATAATGTCCGCCGCACTTCCCTGGATCGGGGTGTTCATCGCTGTCCGTTCCGCAAAGCTGCGCAAATTAAAGTTGCGGCTCGTAATTTCCGGAATATACCTTCTGCGCTGAAGCAAGGTTGAGACATACCCTTTTTGCTTTGCTTCCTTGACGATATCTTCCATATATTCTTTAACACCGGGATAGCTATCAAGGTAGCGTTCAATAAACAGCCCTGCTTCTTTCCGGCTAATCCCCAGACTTTGCGATAGACCGTAATCGCTGATTCCATAAACGATCCCGAAGTTGACTGCCTTTGCATGGCGGCGCATATTTCCTGTTACTTCGTCGGCGCTGACATGGAAAACCTGCATCGCGGTATTGGTATGAATATCAAGATCTTCCTGAAAGGCTTCGATCAATTTTTCATCACCGGAAATATGGGCAAGCACCCGCAGTTCGATTTGTGAATAATCTGCAGCGAATATAACCCAATCGGACTCCGATGGCACGAAAGCCTGCCTGATTTTCCTGCCTTCTTCAAGTCGGATCGGAATATTTTGCAGGTTAGGATCCGTTGAACTGAGCCTGCCTGTTTGCGTAAGCGCCTGGTTGAAGCGGGTATGAACCTTCTCTGTCCGCTGATCGACAACCTTTAACAACCCTTCAATATATGTAGACTGAAGTTTGCCAAGCTGGCGGTAGTGGAGAATATCCCTGACGATACTATGCTGATGCTCCAGTTTCTCCAGCACATCGGCCGAAGTTGAATAACCCGTTTTTGTTTTCTTAATCGCAGGCAGTCCAAGCTTTTCAAATAGAATGACACCGAGCTGCTTTGGTGAGTTTATGTTAAAAGCCTCGCCCGCATGTTCGTGGATACGTTCTTCTACTTCTTTTAGCCTGATCGTTAGTTCGTTGCCCATCGAGCGGAGTCTCTCAAGGTCAACCTTTACACCTTGCGACTCCATATCTGCAAGAATTAACGACAATGGCAGTTCCAAATCGGTGAACAGCTCATATTGCTGGTTATCCTTTAATTCCCCGGTTAATCTTTTTCCAAGAGCTGCCATCGCCACGGCTTTGCGAACCAAATGTTCGCCGAGTTTCTCTTCGGCTGGAATTTTCCGTTTGGCGCCTTTGCCGTAGAATGATTCGTCAGATTGGACATTTTTTATTCCGTAGCGATGAGCGATCGTGGCAATATCATCGATAGGCTCAGCCGGATTAATAATGTATGAGCCAAGCAAAATATCAAACGTAACACCCTTCAGGTGAATGTTATGATGGCGAAGCGAGACTTCAGAGCGTTTTGTATCATAGACCGTTTTCCGTTTGCTCTCATCTTCAGCCCATTTTTTAAAAGCTTCCGAGCGTAAAGCTGTTTCAGTCGAAAAAAAGTAGTTCCCTTTTTCACTGGCAACAGAAAAGCCGATGATGTCTGCATAATGATAATTGTCCTCGAGAACCTCTACATAAAAAGAGGTTTCATCTGCGAACATTCCGTCTGTCACTTCTTCAACTATGGTATATTCAATCTCCTCAAGCTTTGGATCGTCCGTTGCTTCCGTATCTGCACCGAGCTTGTCCAGCAACGAATTAAAACCAAGCTCTTTAAAGATTTTAATCACTTTTTCGCGCTGGTAGCCTTCATATTCAGCTTCAGAAGGCTTGATCGCAACTGGCGCTTCGGTCGTGATCGTAGCCAGTTCTTTACTCATTAATGCCTGGTCTTTGAATTCCTCGAGCTTTTCCTTCAACTTCTTCCCATTTACTTGGTCAATCGAGTTGAGCAGATTTTCAAGCGTCTCAAATTCCGCAAGAAGCTTGATCGCTGTTTTTTCGCCAATACCGGGAACGCCCGGAATATTATCGGAGCTATCACCCATTAACCCTTTCATATCAATGATTTGCGCTGGGGTAAGCCCGTATTTCTCTTTGATATGATCAGGGGTGTACGCTTCTATATCGGTGATTCCTTTGCGGGTAATGTTCACGGTCGTCCGTTCCGAGCTCAGCTGGGTCAAGTCTTTATCCCCGGATATGACTTTAACGGAATAGCCCTCTTTCTCAGCTTCCTTTGAAAGCGTGCCAATAATGTCATCGGCTTCATAGTTCTCAAGCTCATACGTTTTGATACTATACGCATCAAGCAGCTCGCGGATAAACGGAAACTGTTCCGATAGTTCCGGCGGCGTTTTCTGCCGTCCGCCTTTATATTCACTGAATGTTTGATGCCTGAACGTCGTTTTTCCCGCATCAAAGGCAACAAGGATATGTGAAGGTTTTTCATCCTCTAGAATTCTCATCAGCATCATCGTGAAGCCGTATACCGCATTCGTATGGATCCCTTTATCATTATTCAACAATGGCAATGCAAAAAATGCCCTGTAGGCAATGCTGTTCCCATCAATTAACACAAGTTTTTTTTTCACCGGAATTCCTCCTTATACCACCTAATCATCTATATTAAAAAAAGTGTCCCTGCACACAGGTCATCTTGTCAGGCGAGCTTCATTTCTATATGAAAAACCGCTATTTCCCTTCTTTATTCTATCATGAGTAGAATCAGAAAGGGAAATAACGGTCATGTGTGCATGATCCTAAAACAGACAATTACATTGTTTATTGTGTATTGCCAGTTAACAAGCTGGTATATGGAGAATCAGACGGGAGCACAACCACGGTTTCGCCGTTAATCGTTTTCTTGTACGATTCAAGTGTTCTAAACAATGAATAAAATTCCGGATCTTTTGAGAAGGATTGATTATACACCCTTGCCGCTTCCGACTCTCCTTCTGCACGAATCGTTTCTGCATCGGCCTGGGCTTTGGCAAGCATTTCTTTCACTTTCCTGTCTGTTTCTGCCTCAATCCGATTTTTTTCGGCGTCCCCCATTGAGAGATATTCCTGGGCAGTTGACTGGCGTTCGGAAATCATCCGGGTGTAAACTGATTGTTCATTCTCGCCCGGTAAATCCGTTCTCTTTATTCTTACGTCTGTAACGGTAATTCCATAATTCACATTGGCAAGCAGCTCATTGACTTTGTCGGTGACCCGGTCATTTAATGAACCGCGTGACGATTTTTCATCGTTAATGATCTCATCATAATTGAGCTGGCCAAGCTCTGTGCGAACAACTGAGTAGATGAACTCTTCCATCCTTGATTCCGCATTGATAACCGACCTGGCATTGGCAATCATTTTTTTCGGATCGCTAATTCTCCAGACCGCATAATTATCGATGAGCATTCTCTTTTTGTCTTTCGTATTGATTTCAGCCTCAGAGACATCGTATGTCATTTGGTGTTTTGGCAGGGTTGTAACACTTTGGACAAACGGGATTTTATAGTTTAAGCCCGGCTCGCTTTCAATCCTGACAACCTCACCAAACTGGCGGACAACCTTAAATTCGCCTTCCTTCACGATAAACAGGTTTGTAAAAATAAAGACTAAAACAAAGATAACAATGATCAAGAATATACCGGCTTTAATATAATTTCGCAATTGAAACCCGTTCGCAATCCTTTCCTTCATGCTAATCACTTTTTGATCAGTCATTATTCCCGCCCCCTTCCTGTTTCTTCTCGGCTTGAACCTTTGGCTGCTCTGTTTCAAGCGGTCGGATTGGGAAATACTTCATCGTGTTGCCATCATCATTCATAATATAGATCTCCGCTCCAGGCAAGACTTGCTCAAGCGTTTCGAGAACGAGGCGTTGTCTCGTGATATCCTGGTTATTTTGATATTGATCGTATAGCTTATCAAATACGGCTATTTCGCCGCGGGCCCGTTCAATCCGTTCAGTTTTATCGCCTGCAGCTCTTGAAAGCAAGGCATCTTTCTCACCTTCGGCTTCGTTCGTGCGCTGATTCTCATACTTTTTAGCTTCATTGATTTTTGTATTCATTGTTTCACGGGCACTTGTCACATCCGTAAACGCAGTGCGGACCTCTTTGTTTGGCAGTTCCACATCCTGCAGCTTCACACCTAAAACAGATATGCCAATATCATATTTTTCGATTAATGTCGCCAGCAGTTCCCTGACTTGCCCCTCAATTTCAGCTTTTCCCGATGTTAAGGCATCATCAATTTTCGAGCTTCCAATAATGCTTCTTAACGATGCAGACGTAGCATCATAGAGGATTTCTTGCGGATCTTCGGCATTATATAGATACTTGGAAGGGTCCGTAATTTTCCAATTGACAACCATGTCTGCCAATACGATATTTTCATCCCCTGTAATCATCTTTGTTTCATCCGGAAATTCTTTTATCTCTCCGTCTTTTTCTTCATAGCCAAATTGAAGGCTGAATGTTTCTTTCGATAGTTTTTCGACACTTTGAATCGGCCATGGCATCTTAAAATGCAGGCCTGGTTCGTCAATTCCTTCCTCAACTTTGCCAAATGTAAGAATAACCGCCTGGTCAGACTCATCAACTGTATACCAGGTAGTAAATGCAACAATACTTAACACAATGACAAGCAGAACAATGCCGGAAATCGTGTAAATTCTCTTCAGGCTCATCATTTTCCCCTGCTCCCTTCCAAATCTTTTCTCTTTTCTTTGTAATACGCGGAAAAAGACGAAAGGTTTCAAAAATAATTGGGAGCTGCGGATTTGTAAAGTATCCATAAATAGAAAAAGACGAAAGCGGGGTCTGCTTTCGTCTCTCTCACTTGGCTCCTTGGATGAAGGGGTTTTTCAAATATGATTGTAACAACCCAATGTTAAGAAAAATTAAACAATATGTTAAAGTACTGTAAACTTCATCCAATTGGCAATTATTTATTTAGGCTTTTTAAAAGTTCGATAGTGAATTCTGTCCCTTTTCCGACATTGCTCCTGACAAAGATGCTGCCTTTATGCGCTTCGATAAGGTGCTTAACAATCGCAAGACCGAGGCCAGTTCCCCCTGAATTTCGGCTTCTTGCTTTGTCAACCCGATAAAAGCGTTCAAAGATGCGCGGAATTTCTTCTTTCTTGATTCCAATTCCAGTATCCTTTATCTGCACCGTGACCGTTTCCTCTGCCTCCTTGACAGAAACGGTCACCGTACCACCCTCAGGAGTGTACGTGATCGAGTTATTGATAACATTGATAAACACTTGTTTCAATCGGTATTGATCCCCTTCAATCTCGAGCTCACCTTGATCAGCTTCGAGGTGCAAGTCAATATTCTTTTCCTTCGCTTCCCCCTCTAAAATCGCAAAGACTTCATGTAAAGTTGAGATAAGATCGAGCGGCTGAACATTTAAAACAAATCCCTCTTTCTCCGTTTTCGATAAGTCGAGTAAATCCTGAATCAGCGACTGGAGTCTGTCACTTTCTTTTAAAATAATATTCAAAAACGCTTCAAGCGTATCTCTTTCGTTCATGGCTCCGTCCAATAGCGTTTCTGAAAAACCCTTGATCGAAGTAATCGGTGTTTTTAGTTCATGCGAAACGTTGGCGACGAAATCCTTTCTCATTTGCTCGAGCTTTTTCAATTCAGTAATATCATGAAAAACAAGCAAAATCCCCTTCCAAACGTCATTCGTTCCGATGATCGGCGCTCCATACACCTCAAAGTGGCGCCTTTCAATTGACAGGGGAATGAGCATTTGCTTTTTCACTCTTTGCTCTGTCATAAAAATCTCTTCAACCAGCTTTGAAATTTCTTTATGTTCAATCACTTCGTAATAGAGCTGGTATAGATATTTGGAAGGATCCACATTAAATATCTCTTTGTACGTACGGTTAATCATGTTGACATAGCCGCGGCTGTCAATCAGAACCATGCCGCTGCCCATATTTTCAATTAATGTTGTCAGCCTGTCCTGCTGCATCTCCTGCGCTTTCATCATATCCTGAAGATTTCGGGCCAGCACATTAATGGAAGCACTGAGCATGCCGGTTTCATCAATATGGTCTTCATATGTGCGGGCTCGATAATTACCTTTCGCCAGCTCAATCGCAACATTGGTTGCCGCTTCGACCGGCTTCGTGTAGCGGGTCGTAATTCTAGTCCCGAGCAAAATAATCACAAAAAGGGAGATCCCAAGACTGACGATTAACAGCCACCATATTTGCGTATATGCGTTTTTCAGCTCACCCATTTTTGTGCTTAAAAACAGATAGCCCATCTTTTCCCCATCTTGCATGATTGGCTTCCAATAATAATGGACGTCATACTCCCGGCCCAATTCATAGCCTGCTTCTTCATCTGCGCTGTCCTCGACAATTTGGCGAATAATTTCGTCATGCCTTATCACTTTAGCATCATTTAGTTCTCCGCTGTCAAAAAGAATATCGCCTTGTAAATCAGCAAACGTCACGCGCGCATCAAGCATATCGGCAATTGACAGGAATCTTTCCTGATTGATTGCGGCAATTCCCCCAATATCCTCAATGTACATTGAGACAAGCTTGCTTTCTTTTTCGAGTCTTTCATTAAATGAGTTCAAGTAATAGTTTTTAAATAATTGTCCAAGCAAAAGACCCAGTCCAAGCAAAACAGCCATAATTAACGTAATAAGCGCAAAAAGGAGCCTCGTCCGAAATCTTGTCATTCTCCTTTAGGCTCCTCCAGTTTATACCCGAGTCCGCGTATCGTCTTGATATAGACGGGCTTTTTTGTATTTGGTTCAATTTTTTCGCGGAGATGGCTAATATGAACATCGACAATTCTTGTATCGCCGGCAAAATCATAATTCCAGACTGCGCTTAATAGCTGGTCCCGGGTTAACACTCTTCCCTTATGCCTGGCCAGGTACAACAGCAGTTCAAATTCCTTCGGTGTCAGTTCTATTTGCTCTTCGCCAAAATACGCTTCATAATGCTCTGGATATATTTTGATTTCCGCTATTTTAAGTGCGTCCGATTCTTCATGCTCGGTTTCTTTTGCTTCTAATTGGAACTGCGATCTTCTTAAAATCGCTTTAACCCTGGCGATCACTTCGCGCGGGCTGAAAGGCTTAGTCATATAATCATCTGCCCCTAATTCGAGGCCGAGGACTTTATCAAATTCATCATCCTTTGCCGTCAGCATTAAAATGGGCGTCAGCACCTTTTGCTGCCTTAGCTGTTTGCAAACTTCAATGCCATCAAGCTTCGGAAGCATTAAATCAAGAATAATCAGGTCGGGTTCTTCAAGCAGGGCAAGGTTTTTCCCTTCCTCACCATCCATAGCCGTAACAACCTTGAATCCAGACTGCTCCAAATTATATTGAAGCAATGTTACAATCGATTGTTCATCATCGACAACCAGCACTTTTTTGTCCATAAAAGCCTCCGATATAATTAAATTCCCCCATCAAGCCGTGAATCCAAGATCCATAAGCTTATTATAATATATTTTCAGCATGTAAGAGCAATTGATGTATCAAACTCAAATAAGTTACGATAAACTCGCCGGGGAATCGTGATTCAAGGGCGAGCAATCGAGCCCATTCTCCGGATATAAAAAATGAGATATGCGTTTGCATATCCCAGAGAAGATCAAAAATTATCAAGTGCCGGTTCGTAGGGAGGGCACACGGAAACGGAACCATTAATAACGGTTTCTCCATGTTCATCCGTGGCATGGATGGTGATCTGAACAGTGTTGTTTTCTTTGTTAACGTTTGTCACTTCAAACAGAAATTGAACGGTTCCATAATGGTAAACCGGATTTGTAAATTCAATCTCAGTTTTTAAAATATGGCTGCCGGGACCGGGTAAATATTTCGACACAGCTGATGTTATAATACCCGTTAGCATAATGCTCGGAACAATCGGCTTTTTATAAGGCGTTTGCGATGCATAATCATGTTGGATATAAAGTGGATTTGCATCATTCGTTAACCCTAAAAAGAGCAGCAAATCTTTATCCTCAATTTTTTCTGTTAATGTCAGCTTTTCACCGACCGAAATCTCTTCGATTCTCCTGCCGAGCTTTCGCTTTTTTCCGAGTAACATTCGCCTGCGCACCCCTCTTTACATATGATACTGAAACGACAAAAGCAGACCTGGTCTTCTTATTATATTACCTCAGTCTACTTCTATTATTCTTATTTTATAACATGCTTGAATAAATTTCATAAAGCATTTCTTAATTGAAAAACGAACAATTATTTTAAAGTAAATTAGTATTATATTGAATCATCCTGGTTTGTTGAGACAATTTAATTCGTTTTCGGTTTAGCTTATTACATTGTGAAATTACTCGCTTAAAAAAAATTCGGGGAAAGCCCCCGAATTTAGTAACCCTTTTTCAGAAAGAACCGGCACAGCGTCCCTTAAGCAAGAACAGTCATTACATTGCGAACCGCTTCAGCTGATTTATCAAGAGCTGCCTTTTCATCTGCGGTTAATTCAAGTTCGATTACTTTTTCAATGCCATTACCGCCCAGAATCGTCGGTACTCCAAGATAAATTCCGTCATAACCGTATTCTCCTTCAAGATAAGCAATCGAAGGAAGAACACGGCGCTGATCTTTAAGAATAGCTTCGCACATTTCGACGAGAGAAGCAGCCGGAGCATAGTAGGCGCTGCCATTGCCGAGCAGGTTGACAATTTCACCGCCGCCTTTGCGCGTGCGCTCAACAATTGCTTCAAGGCGCTCTTTCGGAATAAGCGCTTCCAAAGGAATGCCTCCTGCATAGGAATAGCGGACAAGCGGTACCATCTCATCTCCGTGTCCGCCCAAGACGAAACCAGTGATGTCTTTAACGGAAACATTTAATTCCTGGGCGACAAATGTCCGGAACCGTGCTGAATCAAGAACGCCCGATTGGCCTATGACCCTGTTTTTAGGGAAACCGGATTCTGTAAAAACAGTGTACGTCATCGCATCGACCGGATTTGTCAGGACAACTATAAAGCTGTCAGGTGAATGTTTAACAATCTCGCTGGCAACGCTTTTCATAATTTTTTGGTTTGTCTGTACTAAATCATCGCGGCTCATACCAGGCTTCCGGGCAATCCCTGCAGTAATCACGACAATATCAGAATCCTTTGTGTCCTCATAGCTGGAAGTGCCGGTAATGTTTGCATCAAATCCCTGCACAGGGCTGGCCTCAAGCATGTCTAAAGCCTTCCCCTTAGTCGGATTTTCCATTTGCGGAATATCAACGAGCACAACATCGCCCAGCTCCTTTTGCGCAAGTAAAAAGGCCGTTGTTGCACCAGTAAATCCCCCACCAATTACTGAAATCTTTTTGCGTTTCAATGACATTGCAATTTCCCCCTTTGTTTTGTCCCATTCCAATTGTTCGTTATGTAAGCGGCCGTTCGTTTAAGAACAACCGCCCGGTTAACTTGTTGATGTTACTCCATATTCTTGATTAATTCGTCGCCGAATTCAGAACATTTTACCTCTGTGGCACCGTCCATCAGACGGGCAAAATCGTAAGTGACTACTTTTGAAGCAATTGATTTTTCCATGGATTTGACGATCATATTCGCTGCTTCCGTCCACCCTAAATGTTCAAGCAGCAATACTCCGGAAAGAATAACGGATGAAGGATTCACCTTGTCCAATCCGGCATACTTTGGTGCTGTTCCATGTGTCGCTTCAAAAATGGCATGTCCGGTTTCATAATTTATGTTGGCGCCCGGGGCAATCCCAATTCCGCCAACCTGTGCAGCAAGTGCATCAGAAATATAGTCGCCATTCAGGTTCATCGTCGCAACAACATCAAATTCTTTCGGACGAGTGAGAATCTGCTGCAGGAAGATATCTGCAATCGCATCCTTGATAATGATTTTGCCGGCTGCATCAGCTTCGGACTGAGCTTTATTGGCAGCTTCTGTACCTTGCTCGTCTTTAATACGGTCATACTGGGCCCACGTAAAGACTTTATCCGCGTATTCTCTCTCCGCCAGCTCGTAGCCCCAATTTTTAAAGGCACCCTCAGTAAATTTCATAATATTCCCTTTATGTACGAGTGTGACAGACTTGCGCCCTTCCTTAATCGCATAGTCAATCGCAGCACGGACTAAACGGCTTGTACCTTCCTCTGAAACAGGTTTGATCCCGATTCCCGAAGTTTCAGGGAAACGGATTTTGTTTACGCCCATTTCAGTTTGCAGGAAATCAATTAATTTCTTCACTTCATCCGAGCCTTTTGCATATTCAATGCCGGCATAAATATCTTCCGTGTTTTCACGGAAAATAACCATGTCCGTATCTTGTGGGCGCTTAACCGGTGATGGTACCCCTTCAAACCACCGGACAGGACGCAGGCAGACAAATAAATCAAGTTCCTGGCGCAGTGCCACGTTTAATGAGCGGATGCCGCCACCGATTGGTGTTGTTAACGGTCCTTTTATCGCGATTAAATATTCATTAATCTCTGCCAAAGTTTCTGCTGGCAGCCATTCACCAGTTTGGTTGAAGGCCTTTTCGCCGGCCAATACTTCTTTCCATACAAGCTTGCGCTCACCTTTATAAGCTTTTTCTACTGCTGCATCCAAAACTCGTGAAGATGCGGCCCAAATGTCCGGTCCTGTACCGTCTCCCTCAATAAAAGGTACAATTGGATTATTAGGCACGTTTAATGCCCCGTTTTTCACCGTAATCTTTTCACCCTGCATTCTTTTTTCCCTCCAAGTTCGTTGAAAAGCCCCGGGCCATGTGTCGTTTGCGCAGTCCTTTAGTTGGACAGCTAAACCAGATGTCAGCCGGGCCTTTCTATACTGAATCGAAGGTTAGAAGGGCTTTAAACTTCTAACCTTGGTCCCTCTTATTCTACTACAGCCCTTTTTGACAAAAAAGTAAAAAGAGATTCTTTATGACTGCCTTTGCTCGATAGGAACATAATTTTGCATGCCTGGTCCTGTATAATCAGCGCGAGGGCGGATTAATCGGTTGTTTTCATATTGCTCCAGAATATGGGCAAGCCAGCCGGACACACGGCTCACAGCAAAGATCGGTGTAAAAAGATCATGATCAATACCAAGGCTGTGATAGACAGATGCAGAATAGAAATCGACATTAGGCGGCAGATTCTTTTCCCCGGTTACAATCGCTTCAATTTTTGTCGACATTTCGTACCAGTGCGGCTCGCCCGTAAGATGCGTAAGTTTTTCCGACATCTCTCTCAAATGTTTCGCACGTGGATCCCCCTGCCGGTAGACTCGATGCCCGAAGCCCATGATTTTCTCTTTCTTTTCAAGCTTACCCCCGACGTACGATTCAACATTATCCAACGTTCCAATTTCAGTAAGCATCTTCATCACCGCTTCATTTGCCCCGCCATGCAAAGGACCCTTTAACGCGCCAATGGCCGCGGTTACGCCGGAATAAACATCAGACAATGTTGCCACACAAACGCGCGCAGTGAATGTAGATGCATTCAATTCGTGGTCGGCATGAAGAACTAAAGCTTTGTTAACCGCCTCGACCGCAATATCTTCAGGTTCGTTTCCTGAAAGCATGTACAGGAAGTTAGCTGCAAAACTCAAATCCGTTCTTGGTGCAATAGGCTCGAGCCCTTTTCGAACGCGGGCAAACGCTGTAACAATTGCCGGCATTTTTGCCTGTAAACGGATTGCTTTTGTATAGTTTGATGCTTCATCCATGGAATCAGCTTCTTCATCATACAAACCCAATAACGACACTGCAGTGCGAAGCGCAGCCATTGGGTGGACTTTATTGATCGGATACATTTTGAAATGGTCCAGTACTTCCTTTGGCAATGCAGCATTTTCAGCGAGCTGTGTTTTCAGTTCCTTAAGCTCGGCACTGGTTGGCAGCTTGCGATGCCATAAAAGGTAAATAACTTCTTCAAAGCTGGCATTTACTGCCAGATCATCAATGTCATAACCAACATAGGTTAAAGTGTCATCGATGATGGAACTAATTGAGGAAGTTGTAGCAACTACCCCTTCAAGACCTCTTGTTACTGTCATAAGAATCTCTCCTTTACGTATTAAAAATTCCCCATTCCCATTCGTCTGTAAACATTATAATAGAGCTGGAAACCAACCATTTCCAGCAGATCAGAAATTAAGCTTTTCTGATATTGTAATATAAGGCCAGGAATATGGCCCAATAAGCCGGCTTTATGGGCCGATCGACAGACCAAATTTTGCATCTATTACGCTATTATTTGCCAAATCGAGCGCTTGCTCAGAAAACGGCTAAAAAGAAAATGCTTACATTTCCAGATAGTTAAAAAATAAACAAAACAATAAATTGATAGCATGCGCTTACAAGTCCTATTATAAACAATTATCAGATTTTTGTGAACGAAAAGAATCTAAAATGTGAAAAAATTATTATTTTATAAAAAAAATAAAGGCTAAAATTGCCGAATGAGAAAAGACTGAATGCATCCCTGCTTTCATTTGAATAGCTCAAATATTTTCATTGCTATATAAGCAATACCTGCTCCAATCAGCGGACCTACCGCTATGCCTTTGAAAAGAGAAACCGCCAAAATCGTTCCAAGCACAAGGGCCGTCGTAATATGAGGGTCTTCCGCCAGCAGGGTTATTCCTCCTTTTGCAATCAAAGCAACGGCCATTCCAGAAAGCAGGGCGATCCAGGCGTATGGCGATTTAAAAGCAGCAGTTAAATCCTTCAGGCCAATTTCCCCGGCTGCAATCGGGGCCAGAACGGCAATCGTAATGATGGTAACTCCCCAGTTGATTCCCTTTGACTGAATATAAGTGAAAATTTTCGAGTCAACACCAACCAGTTTTAACGCTAACAGAACCGCTACAGCAAACATTAACGATTGGTTTTTTGCTATAAACCCTATGACCAATAGAATAATCATAAATATTAAAGGCCCTGACATATGGATCACCCTTCCGCTGTTAATATTATTGCAACATAACAAGGGATTTTCAACTTCCGCTGCCATAACTATTTCACACACCATCGACGCTTAGCCTTCACAATTGGAAGGAAAAAAATGCGGTTGTTGAGAATAAATGTTAAAATGATAAATACGAATATTAAAATTGCACCAGTTGTTGTTTACATACAATCAGCTCATATAGGGGGGGTATTTTTGAATCCGTTATACATACAAAGATCATTAAGATTTATTTTTGTTGTCGCAATCATCGTTTTATCCGTGATTGCTGTTTATCACGTATCAAAAGTTACTTATCCTTTTTTGATTGCCATTCTGATTGCGCTCTTCATTAATCCGCTCGTTGGATTTTTTGAAAAAAAAGGACGTATCCCGAGAGGACTTGCTGTTATTCTCGCTTTAACGATAATTATTGCCATTTTTGCCGGTCTCATCACTTTGCTTGTTGCCGAAATCGTCTCCGGAGCAGATTATCTTGCAAACATGGTACCGACACATCTGGACAAGCTAATTGATTACATTGAAGAATTTTTCGTTGCTCAACTCATCCCTTTATACAACCAGCTGACAGGCTTATTCAACAACCTGGGGGCAGGTCAACAGGATACGATCATCAGCAATATCGAGAATGCCGGCAGAACAATCGGGACAACCGTAGGAACTTTTATCAAAAGCTTTTTCGAAAACATTCCCGCGGTTATCTCGTGGATTCCCAATGCGGCAACCGTAATAATTTTTTCCTTGCTTGCAACTTTCTTTATCAGCAAAGACTGGGACCGGCTTTCTGCATGGTTCGGAAAACTTATTCCGACACGCGCCAAAACAAGCGGCAAAACAGTTTTTGCAGACCTGAGAAAGGCTTTATTTGGCTTTGCCAAAGCCCAGGCCACCTTGATCGCGATTACAACCATTATTATTCTAATCGGCCTGCTTATCCTTCGTGTGGACTATGCAATCACCATTGCCCTTGTCACCGGGCTAGTTGATATCATCCCATATCTCGGTACAGGAGCTGTATTTGTTCCATGGATTATCTACTCGATCATCTCGGGAGATGTCAGTCTTGCAATAGGCCTTGGCGTCCTTTATCTGATCGTCATCGTTCAAAGACAGATAATGGAACCCAAAGTTCTCTCATCAAGCATAGGAATAGATCCGCTCGCAACACTCGTTGCTTTATTCGTCGGCTTCAAGCTGATCGGCTTTCTTGGCCTGATCATCGGTCCCGTAACCCTTGTCATATTAACTACTCTGCATAAAGCCAATGTTTTTCGCGACCTCTGGGCTTTTATAAAGGGTGATGACGAGCATCGGCCTGCATAATTTTTAAATAAACTTTTTGGGGAGCTCAGCCTTTAATAGGAGACTCCCCTTTCTTTATGACCAGTTGATGCACTGTTAATCTCAAAAATAAGAAACTCGCCGATTGGCGAGTTGAAGGCTCAAGCAAATAGCGATCGTTATCTGATAATGGTGACATGCCCTTTGTCAATCCACTTTTTAAAAGCTTTCAACAAGTAGATTTTTAAAACCTTTCTTGTTGGCGGGGCCAGCAACAGCAACCCTGCCACATCTGTAATAAAACCAGGAGTCAACAGCAGGGTGCCGCCGATTAACACACAGCCCCCGTCCAAAAGGGCATCTCCGGGAAGTTGACCATAGCGAAGCTGCTCCTGGATTCTGCGAATTGTTTGCAGTCCCTGCTTCTTTGCCAGGTAAGCTCCAAGAACTCCGGTAAACAAGATTAAAAATATCGTCGGCCAAACGCCCAAAATTTGGCCTGACAGCATTAAAACAGCGATTTCCGCTGCAGGTATAATGATCACTAACAAGAGAATAAAACGCATATTTTTTTACCTCCAGCAATCTGCATAAACACAAGTCCGTTTCATTTATTATACGATCTCTTTGTAAAAAACAACAAACAAAAAGAGAGGCGGGGCTTCCTCCGCCTCTCCCATATTTATTAAAGAACGCTTGCGTGACCGTTATAAATGACTCCCCTGGCAGAATCAACGGTGATGTCCTGGCCGTCTGTGAATATCTTTGTGGCGTCCTGGACACCGACAATGACAGGTATGCCAATGCTTAATCCCACGACAGCGGCATGGCTTGTTAAGCCGCCTTCTTCAGTAATTAACGCACTGCATTTTTCAATCGCAGGCACCATTTCCCGATCCGATCCGATTGTCACCAATATTGAACCGTCTTTCACCTTTGCAAGTGCTTCCTGGGCATTGTGGGCAACAACAACCTTGCCGAATGCTGACTTCCGGCCGATACCCTGCGCTTTTACGAGAACATCACCGACTACATGAATTTTCATTAAATTCGTAGTACCAGCCTCGCCGACCGGTACGCCGGCTGTAATGACAACTAAGTCCCCAGCTTTAACAATTCCGCTGTTCAAGCTTTCTGCTACGGCTCGGTCAAGCATTTCATCTGTCGTTGTTGACTCTTTACCCAATTGAGGATACACACCCCAAACAAGTGCCAGGCGCCTGCAGACAAAATCATTCGAGGTAACCGCAACAATCGGAACCTTCGGGCGATACTTGGAAATCATTCTTGCCGTATGACCGCTTTCAGTTGGGGTAATGATCGCATGCACATCCAGATTAAGAGCCGTATGGGCAACCGATTCTCCAATTGCATCGGTAATATTATGCTCGTTATCCTTGCTTCGTTTTGACAGGATCTCTTTATGATTTAAAGCCGTTTCCGCACGGCGGGCAATATTATTCATTGTTTGGACCGCTTCAACCGGATATGAGCCTGCCGCCGTTTCACCGGAAAGCATAATCGCATCAGTTCCGTCAAAAATGGCATTCGCCACGTCACTCGCTTCCGCCCGGGTTGGCCGCGGATTGCGCTGCATGGAATCAAGCATTTGTGTTGCCGTAATAACCGGTTTTCCCTGAGCATTACATTTTTTGATCAACTGCTTTTGGACAAGCGGCACTTCTTCGGCCGGAATTTCCACTCCAAGATCACCACGGGCAACCATTAGGCCGTCAGAAACCTCGAGGATTTCATTAATATTATCGACGCCCTCCTGGTTCTCAATTTTCGGGATGATATGGATGTGCGAAGCATTATTATCCTGAAGAAGCTGGCGAATTTCCAAAACATCGGTCGCCCTGCGCACAAAAGAAGCCGCAATGAAGTCAACCCCCTGCTCAATGCCAAATAGGATATCGTTCGCGTCTTTTTCTGTAATACCCGGGAGCTTAACTGCTACGCCAGGAACATTCACACCTTTTTTGTTTTTCAATACTCCGCCGTTTAACACCTTTGTCCGGATTTCATTATTTGCTTTATCAATTCTGATAACATCCAAAGCGATCAGGCCGTCATCAAGCAGAATTTTTGAACCCGTATGAACATCGTCAATCAACCCTTGATATGTAACCGAAAATTTCTGTGTTGTTCCGAGAACCTCGTTCATTGATACCGTGATCTCCTGGCCGGCCGTTAATTCAACTGCATCATTTTCCATATCATTGGTCCGAATTTCAGGACCTTTTGTATCAAGCAAAATCGCCACGGTGTTCCCGCTGCGTTCTGCTGCTTCACGAATATTTTTGATCCGCTGGCCATGTTCCTCGAAATTGCCGTGTGAAAAATTCAACCGGGCTACATTCATCCCCGCTTCTATTAATTGAGAGAGCTTTTCGACCGATTCACTTGCAGGGCCAATCGTACAAACGATTTTAGTTCTTCGCATCTTCATTAAACCTCCTGTAAAATGAGGGACTTATTATATTGAAAGTTCCTTTGATAATTTATATAAGTCAAGATCCAGCGTATGTTCCTTTGCCAATGCCTCAATGAGATCATAATCTACAAGCCGGTTATTTTCTATTCCGACAGCACGTCCGCCTTTACCATCTATTAAAAGCTCTACGGCACGCGCTCCAAGACGGCTTGCCAGGACCCGGTCAAAAGCGGTCGGTGAGCCGCCGCGCTGCACATGTCCAAGCACGGTAACGCGAGTATCAAAGTCAATTGCTTCTTTTATTTGTCTTCCAAATTCTTCTCCACTCATCACGCCTTCAGCGACCACGATAATACTGTGCTTTTTGCCACGTTCCTGGCCTTTTTTGAGGCGACTTGCGATTTCACTTATATCATAATCTTCCTCAGGAATCAGGATCGTTTCCGCACCGCCTGCCAAGCCTGACCATAAAGCGAGGTCCCCGGCATTTCGTCCCATAACTTCAATGACAAATGTTCTTTCATGGGAGGAAGCAGTATCTCGGATTTTATCAATCGCGTCAATGATCGTATTTAAAGCTGTATCAAAGCCGATCGTGTATTCAGTTCCCGGAATATCATTATCGATCGTGCCGGGAACACCGACGCATGGGAAGCCCTGCTCTGTTAACGCTTTTGCCCCCCTGTACGAACCGTCTCCGCCAATGACAACAAGCCCGTCAATGGAAAGCTTTTTTAATTGCTCAATTCCTTTTTGCTGGCCTTCCTTCGTTTTAAACTCCTCGCAGCGCGCTGAATAAAGAGCTGTACCGCCGCGGTGAATAATGTCCCCGACTGAACCAAGTTCAAGCTTTTTAATATTGCCGCTGATAAGCCCTGCATATCCTCCATAAACACCGTAAACTTCAATATTATGGTATATAGCTTTCCGGACAACCGCGCGAACAGCTGCATTCATTCCCGGCGAATCACCGCCGCTTGTCAATACTCCGATTCTCTTCACTGTCATCACCCCGATATTAATTAAAAAATATGTAAAAGTAATTACCCACATCAGATGCCAGGCAACTGCAGGCTCTTCATCCCAAGCCTGACGAGTCCCAAATATGCAGGGTGCTTTGACCGATTATTAGTGGTCCACAGCCTCTTTTCCATTATCTACAGAACACCCTTGAATATTTCTAAAATAACATGAAGATTCCCTTATCTCAACAGAATCCTCAACATAACTGATATAGACGGAATTATCGGTTAACTGGAAGCGTTTTCTCGAGAAAATTTCACTGAAAAGTCCCTGTTACCTACATATTCCTAGTGAAAATAATACATTTTTACTAAAAAAGAAAACGTGCTATAAAAGAGCACGTTTTTAGTTTACCCCGGCCATTTCATTTAAAAACGAATAATCACCAATTGCTTTATACTTTTCATAACGATGGGCGACAAGTTTTTCACCACTGAGTCCGGATAATTCTTTTAATGATTTTTTTAGGATAGAATTGATTTCCGCTGCCTGCTGCTTGACGTCATTATGGGCTCCCCCTCTGACTTCGGAAATAATCTGATCAATGATCCCAAGTTCCTTTAAATCAGGGGCGGTTATTTTCATGCTTTCAGCTGCCCGTTTTGCCTGGGATGCATCTTTCCATAATAAGGCGGCTGCTCCTTCAGGGGAAATCACTGAATAGGTCGAGTTCTCAAGCATGTGGATATGGTTGCCGACACCGAGTGCAAGCGCGCCGCCGCTTCCTCCTTCACCGATGACAATGCATACGATCGGCACTGACAAACTTGCCATTTCAAAAAGATTGCGGGCAATTGCCTCGCTCTGACCCCGTTCTTCAGCGGCTTTGCCGGGATAAGCTCCCTTCGTATCAATAAAGCATACAATTGCCCGGTTGAACTTCTCGGCCTGCTTCATTAGCCTTAATGCTTTGCGGTAGCCTTCAGGATGGGGCATGCCAAAATTGCGGCGAATATTTTCCTTCGTATCTTTTCCGCGCTGGTGGCCAATAACCGTGACCGGCATTCCATGGAACCTTGCAATCCCGCCAACGATGGCTTGATCATCACCAAAGGTACGGTCTCCATGGCTTTCAAAGAAATCGCTGAACAAAAGCTGAATATAGTCAAGTGTTGTTGGCCTGTTTGGGTGTCTGGCAATTTGAACCCTGTCCCAAGGTTTTATATTTTCGTATATATCCTTCTCAAGCTTTTCAAGCCTTTTTTCAAGCTTGTCTATTTCCGAAGACAAATCTACATCAGTGCTTTGCGTAAATTCCTTTAGCTCGGTTATTTTTTTCCTTAATTCTATAACCGGCCGCTCGAATTCGAGCTCTCCTACCACTTCAGGTCACCTCCAGGTGTATGGATATCAAGGATTACCCCGATTTGGTCCTTTAAATCTGCCCTTGGGATGACAGCATCAAGCTGACCATGCTTCAATAAAAATTCTGCGGTTTGAAAGTCCTCAGGCAATTCTTCGCGAATCGTTTGTTCAATAATTCTCCGGCCGGCAAAACCAATCAGTGCACCAGGCTCAGCAATATTATAGTCACCAAGGGACGCAAAGCTCGCTGAGACGCCGCCAGTTGTCGGATGGGTCATGATCGAAATCATTAAACCGCCGTTATCGCTGAATTTTTTTAGAGCGACACTCGTTTTCGCCATTTGCATTAAACTGAGCACCCCTTCTTGCATTCGGGCACCGCCTGAAGCCGTAAAGATAATAAACGGCAGCGAAAGTTCATCTGCTTGCTCAATCGCCCGGGTAATCTTTTCCCCGACGACCGAACCCATGCTTCCCATTCGAAAGGTCGCATCCATGACAGCGACAACGGTCTTAATCCCGTTAACAGTACCGGTCCCTGTAATGACAGCCTCATTTATATTCGTCTTTTGGCGGTCTTTTTCAAGTTTTTCTATATAATCGGGAAAGCCAAGCGGATTATTCGAGACCATGTCTTTATTTGATTCCTGAAAGCTTCCTTCATCGAGAAAGCTTTCGATCCGTTCCTGAGAATTCATTTGGTGGTGGTGACCACAGTGTGTGCACACCTTTAAATTTTTCACAAGCTCTTTCGTATACATGATTTTCTTGCATTTCGGACATTTCGTCATGATTCCTTCCGGAACATCCTGCTTTGCTGTTTCCGATGGTATAGTCGCATATTTTTTCTTCTTTGATTTTGTGAAAATCTCTTTGAGCAAAATGAAACCTCCCTTGTTCGTAACGCTCAAGCAATCCGGTCAAAGCGCGGAGTAAAATAAACGATGAATAAAAAAATATTTAAAATGAGCAATAAAAAATGATTAAGTGGCCAGACCACTAAAGCCTTAAGTATCCCCAAGGTTGTCTACAATATATATAAATAGCTGTTTAAATCGTGTAGGAACTTGTCATTAGTCATTCGACAAGTTTCTTAACTGCCTGTATACAGCAACAGATTGGTTCTGTTCTTTATTCATCATTGCTTTAACTAATGAAAGATAATCACTTTTGCTAAGATGATCATGCGATAAATTTAAAGAATTATAATAATCCTTCAAGATTGTCCACATTCGCCAAAACAAATGATTATCAGAAAGCTTAACAACTTTTGAAAAAAAATCGTCGTCCGTAACATCTGAGCTCTTTACCCATGCTTCAAGCTCATGAAGTTGTTCAAGCGGATTTCTTTGCTGGATCAGCCGCAGGCAATCCATTTCGATTAGATGCTTCGTTTCAGTAATATCCCGCTTAGCTTTATCGTCCTGAAGAATAAATGTGCTGAGCAATTCGACAAGCTGATGGCCGCGGAAATCGCGCAAAAATGTGCCTTCCCCGCGCCGTGTTTCGATCAAGCCTAACAGTTCGATTGCCCGCAATGCTTCCCTGACGGAAGAGCGCCCGACGTTCAGGCGCTCCGAAAGCTCGCGTTCAGAAGGAATTTTGTCACCAGGCTTAAGCCCGTCTTCTTCAATCATTTTTCTAAGCTGCTTCACGATTTCAATGTAAATCTTTGAATGGCGTTCTGAGGGATTCACTTTTTCCCTCACTCGCTTTTCCCGATAATGGCAAGGTGTCGGGTCTTCTCTTTTATTTCTTCAGGATCGACTTTAATTCGCGCAACACCCGTTTCCATTGCCGCTTTGGCTACAGCCGCTGCCACTTCGGGTGCTACCCTTGCGTCAAATGGGCCGGGAATTACATAGTCGGCATAAAGCTCATCCCCGGTTATCAGGCCGGCAATCGCTTCGACGGCAGCCACCTTCATTTTTTCATTGATATGTGTAGCCCGGACGTCAAGCGCACCCCTAAAAATACCCGGAAAGGCAAGGACATTGTTCACCTGGTTAGGAAAATCGGATCGGCCGGTTCCGATTACCCTTGCCCCGGCTTCTTTTGCATCTGCGGGCATAATCTCCGGATTCGGGTTGGCCATGGCAAAGATGATTGGATCGGCATTCATCTGTTTGATCATTTCGATCGTTAAAGCACCCTCAACGGAAACACCAATGAACACATCGGCACCGCTTAACACATCGGCAAGAGTTCCTTCTAATTTTGCCCGATTGGTATATTTGGCAACACCTTCTTTAATGCTGTTCATTCCTTGAGGGCGGCCTTCATATATGGCGCCTTTTGTATCACACATGATAATATCTCTGACCCCATAGCTGTATAACAGCTTAATAATCGCAATGCCAGCGGCTCCGGCACCGTTTGCGACCACTTTGATCTCGTTCATTTTTTTGCCGACAATCTTCAGGGCATTCACAAGGCCGGCAACGGTAACGATTGCAGTGCCGTGCTGATCATCATGAAAGACGGGAATATTCGTTTCTTTTTTCAAGCGTTCTTCGATCACAAAGCAATTTGGCGCGGCTATATCTTCAAGATTCACCCCGCCAAAGGTCGGTTCAAGAAGCTTGACGGTTTCAATAATCTTTTCAACATCTGTTGTCCCAAGACAAATCGGAAAAGCATCAACCCCTGCAAAGCTTTTAAACAGAACGGCCTTCCCTTCCATTACTGGCAAAGCAGCTTCAGGGCCGATATTTCCGAGTCCCAAAACTGCAGTCCCATCGGAAACAACCGCTACCATGTTGCCTTTCATCGTATAGTCATAGACCGTTTCCGGTTTGTCGTAGATTTCCTTACAAGGTTCGGCTACGCCCGGTGAATACGCAAGACTAAGGTCTCTTGCATTCTTAACTTCAACTTTGGATTTCGATTCTAGTTTACCTTTATTAACGCGATGCATGTGCAATGCTTCTTCACGTAAACTCAAATTTCCCCACCCCTTCATTCTTCAAAAACACAGCTTATCAGACAAGACGCAGATAATCCTGCCCAGTGGTCAGACCACGCATTCTTCTTATCAATATATCATACTTGAAAAAGATGTAAAGAACTATTCTTTCAAAATAACATTGCTTTTTCCGAGGAAAGTTACTAATCCAGCAAGACAATTTTTTGAACCGTCGACTTTCATATTATCAGCCAATCGCACCGTTTTTTCAGTACTTTCATAATGAAGAACGACATGAATGCCGCCTTTGAAGCTCTTTAAGATCTCCTTTAAGCGGTTAAGCTGCTCCGGGTTTTCCTGATCCCGGCTGATTTTTAAATACAGGACAGGTTTATTTTTTGCCGATTGTTCCGCCCAATCTTTCAAATCATCGACGGCCTGAATGATCAGCTGTTTTTTCCCGTCTCTTTCCTCTAGCTTCCCATCCAGCAGTACGGTATTTCCTTGTTTTAAGAGGACCGCATATTTGCTGAATACTTGCGGAAAGGCGACCGCTTCAAGCTCTGCACCTGGATCGCTCAATGTAACAAAAGCCATTGCCTCGCCTTTTTTTGTGCGGATTTTGGTTACCTCTGTTATATAGGCAGCGGTGCGAACCCTTTTTCCCGGGACAGTTAAATCCCAAAGCTGCGGGATGCTTGCTTCTTTTAACTGTAGCTCGAATACGGAAAGCGGGTGGTCTGATAAATATAGGCCAAGCACGTCTTTTTCGGAAGATAGCTTTTCTTCTATTCCGATCGGATCCATCTCAACATGCTTCGGTTTTGGGAAGAAATCGTCATCGGCAAATAAATCGCCGTGTGCCACTCCTTCCGGTTTTACGAGCTGGGCATGGTCGAGCGCGACATCTATGCTTGCAAGCAGCACTGCCCGATCATGGCCAAATTCATCAAAACAGCCGGAATGAACGAACGCTTCAAGCGTTTTTCGATTAACTGCTTTTGAAGAAACGCGCAGGCAAAAATCGAAAATATCTTCAAAGCGTCTCTGCTTGCGGGCCGGAAATATCTCCTTTAACGCAGTTGCCCCAACTCCTTTGATGGCTGCGAGACTGTAGCGGATCGAATCTTTTTCAACGAGAAATGAGTAGCCGCTTTTATTGATAGAAGGAGGCAATATGCTAATATCCATCTGTTTCAGTTCACGAATGTACTGGATAAGCTTGGACTCGTTCCCCGCAGCCGACGTTAACAGCGCTGCCATGAAGAACAGCGGGTAATGAGCCTTCAGATAGGCGAGCTGGTAAGCAATAAAGCTGTAGGCAACCGCATGGCTCCGGTTGAATCCATAATTGGCAAAGCGGACGATCAGATCGTACAACTCATTTGCTGTCTGCTCATTGTAGCCTTGCTTGAGAGAACCTTGCACGAAATGGCTTCTTTCTTTATCGAGAACCGCTTTTTGCTTCTTGCTGACGGCCCTTCTGAGCAAATCTGCTTCCCCCAGTGTGAAGCCCGCCATTTTAGAAGCGATTTGCATAATTTGCTCTTGGTAGACGATCACTCCGTATGTGTTCTTCAAGATTGGCTCAAGGTCGGGATGCGGATACTCGATCTGCCGGCGCCCATGCTTACGGTCGATATAAAGCGGAATATTCTCCATCGGGCCCGGGCGGTACAGGGCGTTGACGGCAACGATGTCCTCAAAGTGTGTCGGCTTTAACCTTGTCAGCACTTTGCGCATCCCCTCCGATTCAAGCTGAAAAATCCCGGTCGTATCGCCGCGGCTTAGCAGCTCAAACGTTTTACTGTCATTAAAAGTGATGGAATGAATATCAATCTTTGCGCCGGTCTTTCTCTGAATATTGCTTATTATAGATTCAAGGAGAGACAGGTTTCTTAGGCCAAGAAAGTCCATTTTTAACAGTCCGATGTCTTCCAAATGCTCCATCGAATATTGGGTCAAGAAAACTTCATCATGCCCTCTCTGAATCGGGACAAGGTTGATTAACGGCTGTTCACTAATCACGACGCCGGCTGCATGGGTCGAAGTATGCCGTGGCAACCCTTCAATTTTCTTTGCTGTTTCGAAAAGACGCCTGTTAAAGTCCGATTCGTCGACAAACTGGCGCAGCGGGCCCGATTCCTTGTACGCCACTGCCAAACGGATTCCGAGCTTCGACGGAATCGATCTCGACAGCCTGTCCAGCTCCTTTGTATTCAAGCCAAATGCCCTGCCTGTATCACGAACGGCCGCTTTCGCCGCCAGTGTCCCGAATGTCGCGATTTGGGCAACATGGAGCTCACCATACTTTTGAGCAACATATTTAATCACTTCATCACGGCGGTGATCGGGAAAATCAATATCGATATCGGGCATGGAAATTCGTTCCGGATTAAGAAACCGTTCAAACAACAAATCATGTTCAATTGGATCGACATCCGTAATATATAACACATAGGCCACGAGTGAGCCGGCAGCAGATCCCCTGCCCGGACCAGTCAGGATCCCCGCGTCCCTCGCATACTTCATAAAGTCCCAAACAATTAAAAAGTAATCGCTGAAATTCATTTTTTGAATAATGCCAAGCTCGAAGGCAAGACGCTCACGGTGTTCATCACCCGGATTTCGATACCTTTCTTTCAGTCCTTGATAACAAAGCCGTTCAAGCATTTCCTCCGCCGATCCGCCATGTTCAACCGGATACTTGGGAAGATATTGTTTATTCATTTCAAGAAGAACATTGCAATTGTCCGCGATTTTGATCGTATTTTCTAAAGCATCCGGGTAGTCCGCAAACAACTCGGCCATTTCTTGGCCCGTTTTCAAATAAAATTGATCACTTGGCAGCTTTTCGCGCTGCTCATCCTGCAACTTGTCGCCATTCTTGATGGCCAGCAGGCATTCATGGGCAAAAGCATCCTCTTTGTTCAAGTAATGCACCCGGTTTGTCGCGACCAGCTGACTGCCTGCCGACCCGGCAAGCTTAACAAGCGCTTCAATTGACTCGGGTCTTTCCGTAGCGCTGTGCTTTTGCAGGCTGATAAAAAAATGGCCTTTTTCGAAGATTCCCGCATATGCCCGCGCAGCTTCCAGCGCTTTATCTGTTTCATCGTTTACGATATATTGTTCAATTTCACCTTCTGCACCTGGCGTTAAGGCAAAAATTCCTTCCGCATAATGCTTGAGCCATTTGACGGGAATGCCTTCGGGAGATTTCGTTTGCACAACACTTGTTATTTTAATTAAATTTTTAAAACCCAGTTCATTTTTAGCCAACAGAACGAGGGGATAAGCGCCATCACCGTTTAACCCGCTGATCACATCGACCGTCAGCCCGAGGATTGGCTTGATTGCATGCTTAAGGCATTCTTTATAAAAAGCAACGGCTCCATACATCACATTTCGATCTGTCAGGGCAAGCGAATGAAAGCCGCGTTCCTTTGCCCCAACCACAAGCTGTTCGATCGTTGCTGTACTATTAAGCAGACTATATGAACTGTATACATGAAGGTGGATAAATGACAAATGATTCACACCCTTATTCTTCTTCTCTTCATTATTATAGAACTTGCAAATTGAAAAAGAAAATATGTTTTCTTTTCTCCGGGGTAAACCGATCCATGCGCCTGCAATCTTATAATCATATTTAGCAGGGATTGTCCATATGATGAATTATCAGAGCCTTTATCATCAAATACAGGGATGGATAAAACAATGGAACGTGAACAACCCTTTTTTGTCGGTTTGATTGAAAGCTATTTTATTGCGCTCGGTGTCTTGCTTGGCGGGGCGCTGATCGGCGGCTTGGCCGCTTTTTTAACTGGGAAGCCGCCGCTGACGGAAATTGCCAGACTTGGTGCCATGATTCGAATCTGGGCGATTATTGCGGCAATCGGCGGAACCTTCGATACTGTCTACAGCTTTGAGAGGGGCATTCTTGAAAGTGAAACAAAAGATCTTTTCAAACACTCGCTGCTGATTCTTTCTGCTTTTGGAGGCGCGAAAACAGGGGCTGTTCTGCTTCACTGGCTGACCCAGGAGCATATTTCTCCATGAGAATTCCATCATATTATCGCCAGCCGGGCTGGCAGCGTTTCATTGCCGGTATGGCAATCGGCGCTATTATCAGCTGGTTTATCTTTTTGTATATATACGGGGTCTGGCAGGAGGAATACAGTAAAGACATTAAGAAACTGAGAGATGATATTGAGGAGCTGGAGGAAGATAAACAGATTTGGCAGGAGGAGTATAAGGAGTTAAACAAAAAAAATATTGAGCGGCTGACGGTTCAGGAGATAAAGGTGGAAATAAGCAATGGTGAAAAGTATCGCCTTGATCCTTTGAGTGTGTTTGAGGCTGAAAAAAAAGTAAAAGAGGACATCAAAATGATGCTCGCAAAGGATTTGGAAACCGTTTACAAAAGCAGGGAACTATTAAAAAGGGTCATCGAAAATAAACCTGTTCGCATAAACGAAAAAAGGTACAACATTAAGGTTGAAGAAGTTTTCATCTATACAACTCTGTATATCCAGCTCCGTCTTACTCTTGAAGAATAATCAACCAGGCCCTGCAATGAAGCAGGGCCTGCTGCTTATTTTAAGCAAGCCTCATCAATTTCTTTTAACACGGTCTCTGCCTCCGACCAGGAGTAGATCGACGCACCGGCGGCAAGCGGATGGCCGCCTCCTTTGTAATTTCGGGCAATCCCGTTGATCACTGGTCCCTTTGAGCGGAGCCTGACCCGGATTTGATCTTCTTCCTCAATAAAAAATACCCATGCTTTTATTCCTTTTACATTTCCAAGTACCCCGACTAAAAGTGATGCTTCTGATGGAACGACATCAAAACGGCCAAGCAGTTCTTTTGTCAGGAACATCGATGCCGCACCGCTTGGGCGCATCTCGAAATTTTGCAGCACATAGCCATTCAGTTTGACGAGGTTTGGCTTCATTTCATACATTTGATCGTAAAGCTCTGTTCGTGAAAAATCATAATGGATCAACTCACTTGCATACTTAAACGTCTTTTCTGTCGTGCTTGGAAACAGAAATCTCCCCGTATCCCCGACAATTCCAGCGTATAAAAGCCTTGCTGCTTGATTGGACATTTTTAAGCCTTGATCTTTCCCTGCCAGATAAAACTCGTAAATCATTTCACTTACGGAGCTGGCATCCGTGTCAACCCACATTAAATCCCCATAGGCATCCTCGTTTGGATGGTGGTCGATCTTAATCAGTTTATCGCCGAGTTTATAGCGGCTATCACAAATTCTCTCCTGATTTGCCGTATCACAAACGATCACGAGTGCTCCTTCGAATACTTCGTCCGATATGTCATCAAGCTTGTTTAGAAAGCGGAGGGAGGGATCTTCCTTTCCGACCGCAAAAATTTTTTTATCCGGGAATGACGTGCGCAAAATCTCGGCAAGACCGCCCTGTGATCCGTAAGCGTCAGGATCGGGGCGAACATGGCGGTGAATAATAATCGTTTCGTATTGGCGGATTGTATTTAAAATTTTTTCGAACATTATTTAGCTCCTTTGCTCACATGAATATTTTTTTAAAAATGACGATTCCTTATGTAAATGATAGCTTTTCCAGTCCAAAATCGTTAAAATAAGAGAAGCTTGTCGAATTTGGAGGAGTTTATAACATGCCAGTTCTGGTCATCTTAATCGTCATATCTTTATCGTTTTACGTATTTTATAAACTAAAATTTTTCAGGTGCAATCGTCCTCTTGAAAAACAATGGATTTCTGGAAAGTCAAGGATTGCCCTCGGAGCTTTCGTGGCCCTGTTTGGAATCAATCAACTGTTTCTATCCGGATCAACGGTTTCATATATTGTCGGTGCCGTCTTTATTGTCGTCGGCGGACTGAGCATCTGGGCCGGGTATAAAACTTATCAATTTTACCTGCCTAAAGCGATTCTTGAAGCCGAAGAGCTTGCAAAAAAAAGCAGGTAAGCGGTAAATTTGATTTTGTCCTTCGTAACTCGGACAAAGGTAAAGCCGTTTCCCCATCATCGGGAAACGGCTTTTTTTACATGCCGCCCCGCTTCTTGGCTTATGGCCGGTCGATGAGCTGGCACATCATCATCGTCTTGCCGACAAGCACTCCCTCGTTAAAGACTTCGACATCAACTTTCCCAAATTTCCTTCCGACTTCAAGAACTTTCGGGTAAATCTCGATAACGCTGTCTATTTGCACAGGCTTGATAAAGTATATTGTCATATTTTCAACAACCAGGTCCCCTTTTTTATAGCCTCTGAGAAACCGGTTTGCTGCTTCGGACACAATCGTCGTAAAGACTCCATACGAGATCGTCCCGAGATGGTTCGTCATCTGCGGCGTAACCTCACAGCGATAAACATCGTCGCCCTTCGTTTTTCCTTTCGTCAGCACAAGCTGGTTTGTGACAATATCGTCAATCGTTTCACCGACCTGGGGCTGGCGCTGGATCATTTGCAGTGCCTTCAGGACATCCTGTCTGCTGATAATCCCCTCGAGCTTGTTTCCATCATCGACAACCGGGAGCATTTCAATACCTTCCCATACCATCATATGGGCCGATGATGCCAAGCTTGTTTTTTCACCAACCGTCATCGGGTTTTTTGTCATGATTTTATCGATCGGAGTGTCGGGGCTGTGGCCGACAATATCTTTGGAAGTCAGCATCCCCTGTACCTTCATATTGTGGTCGACAACCGGGAAACGGCCATGCTGCGTCGCCTGGTTATGCTTATGCCAATCAGAAACTTTTTCATCCGTTCTTAAAAAGATCGTTTCCTCAAGCGGAGTCAAGATGTCTTCAACAAGAACAATTTCCTTTTTAATTAACTGGTCATAAATGGCCCGGTTTATCAACGTCGCTACCGTAAATGTATCATAGCTGCTTGAAATAATCGGAAGCTGCAATTCATCGGCAAGCTGTTTCACAGCTTCATCCGTATCAAAACCACCTGTTATTAAAACGGCTGCGCCTGCTTTTAAAGCATGCTCGTGCGCTCTTGTCCGATTTCCGACAATTAACAGGTTGCCTGCCCCGGTATAGCGCATCATCGCTTCAAGCTTCATTGCACCAATGACAAATTTATTAAGCGTCTTATGTAAGCCGGCTCTCCCCCCGAGAACCTGGCCATCGACGATATTGACCACTTCCGCATATGTGAGCTTTTCGATATTTTCTTTTTTCTTGCGCTCAATGCGGATTGTCCCGACCCGTTCGATCGTACTGACATACCCTTTGTTCTCGGCTTCCTTGATCGCCCTGTACGCTGTGCCTTCACTGACAGCCAGCGCCTTGGCGATCTGGCGGACAGAAATTTTTTCACCTACCGGAAGCTCATCGATATATTGCAGTATTTGCTCATGCTTTGTTGCCAAGACCTTCACCCTCTATAAAAATTTCCGCGGAATGTCCTAGAAAATTTTTCTTTTCCTTTATTATAAGGTCTTTACACCCATGAATACAATTCGATATGCGAGCTTCCAGTAAAAATGCAGCAAACATTGTTAACTCCCATAAGAGCGGGTTTTCCTTTTCGCGCCTTTTGGTCCGGAAAAACCCCGATTTCCCTGCTGTTTTATCGGAGCATAAATAAGCGCAGTTAAATTGCCGGCAATCACAAAAAGCGCGAACATGAGCCAGCTCACCGCAAACCATCCTTCCAGGCCCAAAGCAAACACAGAAAGGCGCGGAACTGCGATATAGAGAAGCAAGCCCCCCGCCAATAAACAAAATAAATATCGGTTCTTTTTCACGTTTGTCCCTCCTTCTTGTTCCATTTTTATGCTTGTATAGATAAAAAAAGCACAGCTCAGCCTCTGTGCTTTTTAATATTTGTTAAAGTTCGAGCGAGTCTCCTGCCTGCATTACCTTTCCTTCCTGGCCCTCGAGCATCCCGATAAAACGCTCCGGGTCCTGTTTGATCGGCGGGAATGTATTATAGTGAATCGGCACAACCAGTTTCGGATCCAACAGCTTTGCGGCATAGGCGGCATCCTCCGGTCCCATCGTAAAGTTATCGCCTATCGGCAGGAATGCAACATCGGCCGGATGGCGTTCGCCAATTAATTTCATATCGGAAAATAAAGCGGTGTCTCCGGCATGGTAAACCGTTTTGCCTTCCGCCATAAACAAAATACCTGCAGGCATGCCAAGGTAGATGATTTCCTTGTTTTCCGTCATCAGGCTTGACCCATGGAAAGCCTGCGTTAATTTGACTTTGCCAAAATCAAACTCGTATGCACCGCCAATATGCATTCCATGTGATTGGACTCCTTGCCAGCTTAAGTATGTAGCGATTTCAGCGTTTGCCACTACCAACGAATTGTTTCTCTTTGCCAATTCAACCGTGTCGCCAAAATGGTCACCATGGCCATGTGTTAACAAAATAACATCGGGTTTTACATCGTTCACATTCAAATCTGTTAATCCATTCCCGTTGATAAATGGGTCAATCAGGATCGTTTTATGATTGGTTTCAATTTTTACAACGGAATGCCCATGGTACGATACTTTCATTTTTTCCGCTCCTTTTAAAAAACAAATTTATACGATTACTTCAACAAAAGCAAAATTGATTCCTGCCTCGTTTTTCTTTTTACCCATATCCGCAGAAATATAAAAGTTTACTTTCTGAATCTGTCTTGCTAACCTGAAGCTATGAGAGATAGAAAGGGGTATGGCCATGAACAGGCGATTGCAGAAACTGTCCGAATGGATGAAAGAAAACGAAGTTCACGTAAGTTTATTATCTTCCCCGGAAAATGTGTTTTATTTAAGCGGGTTTAACTGCGAACCTCATGAACGTGTCCTGGCACTCGCGGTCTTTCGGGACGAAGAACCATTCCTCGTCTGTCCCGCCATGGAAATTGAGGATGCAAAGCGCTCTGGCTGGAGCGGCGAAATCATTGGCTACAGCGATATTGACCGGCCGTGGGAAATGATTAAAAATGCGATTGGCGCGCGGGGACTGGCTGTTGGCAAAGCGGCGGTTGAAAAGGAACACATGAATGTCGAACGCTTTGAGATTTTATCACAATTGTTTCCTGAAGCGAATTTCATTTCAGCTGAGGAAAAAATGAGAGTCCTGCGGATGATCAAAGATGAAAAAGAATTGAGCAAGATTCGCGAAGCATGCGAGCTGGCCGATTTCGCCATCGAAACAGGCGTCCAGGAAATTAAAGAAGGAAAAACCGAGCTTGAGATTGTTGCAGCCGTCGAATATGCCCTGAAAATAAAAGGCGCAACAGAGATGTCTTTCGCGACGACCGTGTTGACAGGCGCGAATGCAGCATCTCCGCATGGAACTCCGGGTATGGCAAAAGTGCAAAAAGGAGATTTCGTCCTGTTCGACCTTGGAGTAGTCGTGGACGGCTATTGTTCCGATATTACGCGAACCGTGGCCTTTGGAGAGATCAGTGAAAAACAACGGGAAATATACGAGACCGTTCTTCGTGCCCAGCTTGCAGCAGTCGCGGCGAGCAAACCGGGCGCCACCGCTGCAGAGATTGATTTGACGGCCCGCACCATTATTGCCGAAGCTGGATACGGACAGTTTTTCCCGCACCGGCTTGGCCATGGCCTCGGAATAAGCGTTCATGAATACCCGTCCTTAACCGAAACGAATCCGCTGCTTCTTGAAGAAGGAATGGTCTTCACGATTGAACCGGGGATTTACGTTCCTGGTGTTGCCGGAGTCAGAATTGAAGATAACCTCGTCATCACTGCAGATGGCGCCGAAATCTTGACAACGTTCCCGAAGGAGCTGCAAATCGTCAAATAAGCAGTATACGATTGGTTGCTGCTTCTGCTTGTAGAGTAGAAAACAGGAATTAGATATTGTCTTCTTGTCCTTGGGTTTCAGGGTGTTCCACCTTACTAAGCCAGACAGGGAGACAATTCCTTTTCCTGCTCCCCCTC